>NZ_JBHUDD010000004.1:0-7810 GCF_042677865.1 Lacimonas salitolerans
CGTGAAATGGCTGCCCGCGATGCCGTGAAACGCGTGCCCGAGATCACGCGAAATCACTGCCCAACTTCCGCGAAATGCGCACCATGTCGATGGTGCCGCCTGCAAGTAGAGGAGATGAAAATGAAACCGTTTCTGAAAACGCGGAGCATGTGCGGAGTGAGTCAAAAGAGCCGCCGACGCGAGCTGACGGCTCGCCGAAAAAGTCCGCAGCCGCAGTGCAGGCGGTTGTCGCGGAGGAGCAGCGGCAGATGGAGATGGAGATGGATTTTGAAGGGCCGCTGCCTTTAGATAGTCCGGCAAAGTCAGATCAAGCCCAGGTGCAAGCCGCATTGAATAGCCTAGAAGATTTACAGTCTACGATGCGCAACCAAAAGGTCGGAAGCTGCGCATGTGGAGCAATCATAGGCCTGTCGATAGCGAGTTGCTCAATGAAAAAATCTATTTTGGATTGCATACTACGCGCAAAATACACTCAGTTTAATAGCAATTTTTGCCATATATTTTGACAGAATATGCCATACTGTGATACATGGATCAGATGAAGGAGGATGACCCATGGCGACAATGAATGTTTCCCTTCCTGATCCAATGAAGAGCTGGGTCGAAACACGCCTGAAAGACGGGAGTTTCAGTAACACGAGCGACTATGTGCGCCACCTCATTCGCCGGGACCAGGAACGCGCGCAGGCGATCGAGGCTTTGCAGAAAGCCATCGACAAGGGCATGCAGAGCGGTGAGCCAGAGGCGTTCGACTTCAAGGCTTTCAAGGCGCGCATGCGGGAGCAACATGCCCGCAAGTGATCTGACGGCGTATCGGCTGACGCCTGCGGCCCAAGACGACCTGGAAGATATCTGGCTGTACACTTTGCAGCAGTGGTCGATCAAGCAAGCTGATCGTTACGCGGACATTCTGGAAGATACCTTTGACAGGTTGCTGTTCATGCCGGAAATGGCGCGGGAACGCACTGAGGTCGATCCGCCTGTTCGTATCCATCCGAGTGGGGGACATCTGATCATCTATCGTATTGAACGAGATCATCTGGTGATCTTGCGGGTGCTGGGAGCAGGGCAGGATTGGCACGCGTTCTTGAAGGCGGCAGATCAGTGACATTGTCTACCTGCTGCGGAACGATCCTCCAGACTCGTCGGAAACCCGCGCGTTGGCCCGCCACCTGTCTATGGACCGTGCACTCGCTATCACCGCGCGCCTTCTGAACCCGCCAGAAGCCGCACGTCTCGCCGATCTGACCGGGCTTTCGGTCAGCATGATGTTCCGGCGGAAAAATACTCAGCAATCTGCAGGGCGCGCCGCGACGGAACGCCGGCAGCATTTGCGTGTTTCGGCCAATCGGCGATTGCCGAGCGAATCGGATCAATGAGCGCAGCTATCGCCGCAGGCTTCATTCCGAGGGAGCGCCCAACCGCCTCGAGATGTTCGCGGCCAGGCCGGCGCCCCTCTCCGGCAATCGCAAGATGGTGCTCTCCGCCGGGACCACCGGAAAAGCTGATATCGTAGGCCGGCGACAAGCGCCAACTGCCATCGGAACCCATCAGAAAAGCGTGGTTCTTCAGATGATCATCCCGGTTGTGGGCGAGGACGTTGAAGGCCATCCTGCGGAACATCTCGTACTGGTCTCCGGCGTGCCGGGTGGTCCAGCGCACCAACTTCAGGAGGTTCTCGTAATCGATGGACGGCTGCCGGAAGTCGACATCGAGCAGGCCCGCGGCAGTGTGCATATGCACCCGTCCAGCGCCGCTGCGGTCGAAGCGCTCCACGGCGAGGAAGGTATCGCCACGCGCGGTGCGCAGCACCATGGTCCAGGGCATGGCAATACCAGCCGCCCGCGCCATCCGCGCATAAGCCTCTTCTTCCTCGACCGCGCTCGGGCTGTCGGTCGACGCCGGATACTTGATGAGGACCTGCCGTTCGCCTTGCTTCGGCGCAAGTTGATGGTCGCGCAGGCGGCCGGTCTCGACATCGAGAAGCGCCACGATTTTCGGCCGTGCGCCGGCAGAGCCCCCAGCCGCCGCGCGAGCCCTGGACAAGTCCTCCACCGAGGCGTCCTCATCCATACTGGTAGCGAGATCGGCGAACCATTCGAGATCCACCCTGTTAGGGTCGACCGATCGGTCCTCGGGAAGATAGACAAGGGCACCCATGCCATGCTTGCCAACGATCGCCAGACGGTCGACCGGAGTAATGGCGTCGCGACCGGCGCCGCGGCGCTCCAACTCGCGGTCGACCAGAAGTCGCCCCCAGCCATCAGGCAAAGAGTCGCCGAAGACTCCGGGCAGGCCTTCGAAGGCTGCCGGATTGCCAGTCCGGTAAAGTCCGGCCAGGGTCTTGATGTGGTAGGGTGAGATCGGCAGGGGGTCGGCCAGGAACGCAGGATCCCATTCGACGGCGGCGGACCGGCGGGCTGCATCCCAGGCAATCTGTCCAACAGGGTGGACGTTGTCCGGACCGAAGGCGATCTCGATGCGGAGGCGGCGGGCCATGCTCACGATCCCTTGCGCTTGCGGACACGCTGTCGCGCCGCAGGCTTGTCGAGATCCTCGAGACGGGCCGCTTCGATGGTCGGGAAGAGGGCGCCGAAGCCCGCAAGCGCATCGAGCGCATCGGCGAGAGCGAGCAGGCCCGCGAGACTGATCTGCCCCTTTTGCTCGAAGCGCTTCAGGGTTGCCAGCGGAACGCCGGATCGCGCGGCCAGGTCAGCCTGGGTCAAGCCGAGGGCGATCCGGCGGCTGCTCGCAGCCGCACGAACCCGATCCTGCATCTCGGAGGGGGTGTCCAGATCGAGTACTAGGGGCATTATATTATCCCTAAGAAAGAATTTTGCGCTATGGGGATAATATATTAGTCGTAAAATTAGGGCAAGATGGATGAACGATCAGCGAAGCGGAAAGCCTCACGCTTGGCGCCCGGCTTGTGGGCCACCAGAAACTCCGCCACGGCGGTGGCATAGTCCACCGTGTAGCTTTGCCCCGCGCCCGGACAGGTGCGTGCATTGCGTGGCGCGACGTGATTGTCGCTGGCCAACGGCTGCCGATCCTGATCGCGACGAAGCCAGTCGACTTCAGGTGCGGGCACAACGCTCTCGCGCTGGTCGTACAGACCGAGCTGAAGCTCGATCCGCATTCCGGGGTGACGGTGGTGTTCCGCTCGAAGCGCGGGGACAGGTTGAAGATCCTGGTCTGGGACGGCACCGGGATGGTGCTAATTTACAACCATCTGCATTGATACTACGTCCCTTTCGGCCTCAGTTGATACTTTTTCCAGACTGGGGGTCTGGCGTCTTGCGGCAGCGCGATCGACGAGGCGGTTCCATCGGCTGCATTTCTTCTCAGGTAGTTTGGACTCTGGAAGTTCGTACAGGCAATAGTGGCCGTTGTAGGCATGGCTGGTGATCAAGCCGTGCCTGGCCCAACTGGTCACGGTCTGCTCGTGGATATCGAGACGCGCGGCCGCTTCCTGCCTTGTAAGCATTCCTCGTTCGCGCAGGCGNACGCGAACCATTACGCGGGGCTGCCCGATGGAAGCCGCCAGCATTCGATCCTGACCTACGCGCCCTCGGACATGCCCTGCACGCTGGTGCGGATGCGGCTCTTCATGGGCCAGCTCGGGACTTGTCCGTCGATGGCGATGCCCGACAGCCACAACGCCGGCGATTTCGGGGCCTTCCTTGTCGGCGCGCCGCATGACTACGCGATCACTGAAGAGCAGCTTGTCCCGCATAAGACCGATGGTCACATGGATATCGGTGCGGTTCGGGCCGGTGCGATCCTGGTGTGCCCGGTCAAGGTGCCTGGTGCGGGCGTCTACATGGGCGACATGCACGCCGGTCAGGGCGACAGCGAGATCGCCGGGCACACGATGGACGTCTCGGGCAGCGTGACGCTCCAGGTCGAGGTTGTGAAAAACTATCCCATCGACGGGCCGGTCCTGTTCCCACTGGAGGAAGACCTGCCGCCGCTCGCCAAGCCCTTCTCCGAGGCGGAGAAGGCCAAGGGCCACAGGCGCGCGGAAAAATGGGGCATGACGGAGATCGGCCCGCTGGCCCCGGTCTCGGTCATCGGCACGGCGGCAAACCTGAACGCGGCGATCGAGAACGGCCTGTCCCGCGCAGCGGCTCTGCTCGACATGACCGTGGCCGAGGTGCGCAACCGAGCCACGGTGAACGGCGCGATCGAGATCGGCCGCGCGCCCGGCGTGATCCAGGTCACCTTCCTCGCGCCGCTTGCCAGGCTGGACGCGGTGGGTCTGGGTGACTACGCGCGGGAACAATACGGGCTTTGATAAAAACAGGCCGGGGCGGGTTGGACCGCCCTGGTTCTGCCGATCCGGCACCTGATCGCAGATCGGGAACGGTGCATGGACTTGGGCACGTCCTGGTTGCTGACGGACATCGCGACGGTGGCGGGGGTCACGCCCTCTTCACGAGAGCCGTGTGCATCGGAGTGGTCGTGAGAGTGAGCACGCCCGGGTCTTTGACAGAAGAGCGCCCCAGGTTGCGTTTGAGACGCGTCTTGAGCGCGCTTTTCTGTCGTGGATCCATAGCGTCGCCCATGAGGTCCGGAACTTGCGTGATCGGGCCTTCTACAGGGGTGGGGTTTGAAATGGTCCGTTCAGTGGTCCATTTCGAGGACAGGAGGGGATCACGTGCAGGTCACCGTGACAGACGCCAAGGCAAAACTTACCGAGCTCGTGAAGAGGGCAGAGGAACGAGTAGAGATTGTCTTGACGCGGCATGGACATGGGATCGTGCGCCTTGTCGCTGTGAAACGCGCAGCCGGCGTTCAGGATCGGCGGTCCATCATTGCTCATGTCCGGGCATCTGCAGCACGGAAGGACCGCGCCGGCGCGACTGCGGCGCGCAGCCAGGACTTCCTTTACGATGAAGTGGGCCTGCCGTTGTGATCGTGGTCGATACGTCGGCCCTGTTGCTGGACGAACCGGGCGCCGAGACGATTGCCGACATCCTCGCAAACGATGCCGATGTGTCGATCTCGGCCGTCACCCTTGCCGAGGCCAGGATCGTGGCTGCGCGACGAGGACTGGCCGCGGAGATGGCCGATCTGACCGAGGGGCTCGGGTTCGATGTGGAGGCCGCGACGGCCGACACGGCGAAGCGGGTGGCAGAGGCCTATGCCGTGTGGGGAAAGTGGACCCACCCGGCTGCGCTGAACCTCGGGGATTTTTTTGCGTATGTCACGGCCATGTCGAGGCGTGCGCCGCTTCTCTACGTTGGCGAAGACTTCGCGAAGACCGGCGTTCAGGGTGCGATGCCGCGCAGCACGACAGGTTGACCCGTTGCCGTGTGGCTCGTTTTTGTGTCGCCGTCCGGGATAGGTTGCGTTATCGGACGTTTGGGCGATCAGGGGTCTTCGTGAGGGTCCGACACGAGGGGGTCCGGGAGGGTCGCGCTACAGGTCCCAAACAGGGACGGTCCGCGAGGGGCACCAAGGCGTCCGTCGGGGCACACACCCCTTGGCCCAGACCCTGCGTGGGGACCGAGGCAGAGGGGACCGGAACGGTCAAATCGGGGGGATCGAAACGGGTCGGACTGGGGCTGCCCCGCGCCGTGATCCAGGGGGGCGTCGACGGGTCCCGCATGACGTGCCGAAAGCCCGGGCGCCAAGCTTCCGGCGGTCGTTCATCGAAAGTGTTCAGGCTTACCTCCCTTATTGAACGTCCGTCATCACCAAAACACATGCGGGCATCGAGAGGCTCGGCTCAGCCCATCCTCGCGCGCGGCAGGGGGGCACTGCAGGTCGGCCGGCGCGTGTTTTCTTTGCTTCGGGAAAGGTTTTCGTTGATCTGTTATGATCTGCGAAACGGACTATGTTTGCGCCCGATGGGCATTATGATCGTGGTAGAAACAGACATTCGCACCGTGAAACGGGGGGCATGTGGTGAGTCTCGGAGACGAGGGACCCGAAAGCCCCCTACCTGTTCGGTTACCGCATGCGGGTTGCGCAAATTCCCGGACGGGCATTTCGGTAATTCCCGGACAGCCTTCAGGCGGTCGCGACGGTTGGTCACGCTGCGCAAGACATTGCGCCTGCCGCTCGACGATCTGCTCACCGTGGTGCGCGAGTTCCTCAACCCGCATGTCTCGCGGTCTGGGCTCGACCGCTGCCTGCAAGCGGCATGGTGTAGGCAATCTGCGGGCACTGAAGCCGAAACAGCACAGGCCAGCGCACAGGACCTTCAAGGCCTACAAGTTTGGATACCTGCATATCGACGTGAAATACCACCCCCTCTCGGGACATTTCCTTGGGAAATGTCCTGCCGGGCAGTGGATGGCCGACGCGGATCGTCACCTCACCGACCACGATCTCCACCATGGAGGGGTTGGCGTGCCCGCCGGGATGTCCGCGCCTGCTTCTTGAGGAAGGCCTTGCGCCAGCCGAATAGTTGCGGCGGCGAAATACCCAGGCGCCGGGCCAACGCTGAAACGGTCACGCCAGGCCCCAGCACGACCGCGACCGCTTGCGCCTTGGACTCATCCGACCACCGACCGCAGCACCATCGAAATCCATCTCGGTTACAGCCTTGACCAACTGCAATCTACCAGCTGAAGGCATAGGCGTAGAACTAGTTGTAGACATGTAACCTCGGCGTCAGAGCAAAGCAAAACAGCCTATCCCACACCCGCTGGCCGTTAACCCACGGGGTCCCCTTGCCGCTTGCTTGGCACCTGTCGTCGATGCAGGTCGACTGGCCGGACGGTGCCTGCAGCAGGATTGCACCAAAAGACCTGCTTCAGGGCGGGATCACGATCGCCCGGCAAGGTGGGCCGACGTCGTAAACAGTTGTTCTATGATCGCTGCTTCGCTATTTTTTTGTCACCGTGTCAGTCACTTATTCACGTGGTGTTTACATTCAGTGTATAACTGGGTGCGCCAGACTACAGCCATACAAACCAGTGAGCTCAATGACCGATTTTACCCCTCCAGCCCAGATCGATGATACGGAAAAGCCGAGCACAGCGCGTCGCGCTTACATCGCGCCGACCATCACCTTTGCCTCTGCTGACAAAGGGCCTGAGGGAAAGGCCTACCATTCATACGAGCAGGAAGACATCTTCGGGCCCTCGTGATGCTTTTTGGTGCCTGGCAGCCGAAGCCCTCAGTGTGTTCAGTCTCCAGAATCGACGGAGAGGCCATTTTCCGGGCCGCTGAGTGGCTATTGAGTGGTTTTGCGTCCACCCTCCCAGTCCGAACGAAATCGGCTCAGCAGGCCTCTCCGCTGCGATGAGCAGTACTGCCGCCGGGCACAGGCGCCGCAGGTTTGCCCGGTTCCAGCAACTGGGTCGATTTCAAGTGCAGATCGGGGGGCAAAGTTCTTGCCCAACGGGTGGGGGGCAATTATGCCGTTAAAGCAAGCCGATCACAGCCAACCAAACCAGTGAATCCCATGACCGATTTTACCCCTCCAGCCCAGACCGATGATGCGGAAAAGCCGAGCACAGCGCGACGCGCTTACGTTGCGCCGACCATCACCTTTGCCTCTGCTGACAAAGGGCCTGAGGGGAAAACAAACTATCATACCCGTGAGTTTCTCGCTTCCTACGCGCCCTCGTGACACTTCTTGGAGCCTGATTCCGGATAGCACAGGACCCTGTGCTTGGGCTGGTTCAAAGCATGGCGGCATATCCCTTTGGGAGTTTCGAAAGAGGGGCGCAGCATCCCTCTTCGCCGGATAGGAGATAACGCAGTTATGTCCTAGTCACCCGGAACCAAATTTGCCATCATTGATGTGAGGCGAACTTTGGGGGGTATGGCATGCGGGGTCGGGTATCTATTG
>NZ_JBHUDD010000005.1:0-98479 GCF_042677865.1 Lacimonas salitolerans
TTGGGCAATTCCCAGCCAACAAAAGGGGCGCCATCACGCAGCGCACCGGGCTTGCGATCAAGCAGCGGCACATAGTGCCAGGGCTCGAAGTAGCTGATATTGCGTGTAAAGCGCCGCTTATGTTCAGCGATAATTTCGTCGTTTGCGATCATGACAAGCCGATCAGCATAGGCGCGCAACGAGACGTGATGCCCCGCATGGCCGCATACGCAAGGCCGGGATGATGAGGAAACCCGCAAGAGGTTGTTCACGGCGCTGCGCACCGGCTGCAAAGCCCTGATCTGGGACAACGTGACCGGGACTTTCGACAGCGCCGCGATGGCGGCATTCATCACCGCCGACGCGATGGTTGACCGTGTGCTGGGCAAGTCCGAGGCGATCCGCATCCCGAACCGGGCGCTGTTGATCTTGACCGGCAATAATCTGTCACTGGCAGGCGACTTGCCGCGCCGCGTCATCATCTGCCGGATCGACCCGGAAACCGATCAACCCTTTGCCCGGCAATTCGACCTGGACCCGCTGCAATGGGTGCTGGAAAACCGCATGGCGATGCTGGCCGCCGCCTGCATCTTGATCCGGGCGCGGTTTACGCATCTGGCAAAGCCCGCACCGGGGCGGCTGGCATCCTTCGAGGCTTGGGACGAACTGGTGCGACAGACCGTCATCTGGGCGGACATGGCGCTGCGCCCGTTTGAGTTTGGCGACCCCATGGATCTTGTGCGCGAGGCGCAGGCCGCAGACCCGGAAGCCGATGCGCTTTTTGCCCTGCTGGACGCGCTGCGCGATCAATTTGGGGGCGCTGAATTTACCGCCAAGGAAACGCAGGCCGCCGCGAAGGCCAGCATCACGCAAAGCCCGCTGGAAATGGCGCTGCTGGACCTTGCAGGCGATAGGGCGCTTGCATCGGTCAAGAGCCTTGGCCGCGTCCTGAAATTCCGAGAGGGCAGAATCGTGCATGGGCTGCGCCTGACAGGGCGACAGGACAAGAACGCCGGATCACGCTTCTACCGGATAAAGACCGCAGAAAACGGGTTTAGCGGCTTTAGCGGGTTTTCTTCCAGTCACACGGAAAAAAGGGAAAGCCCAAAAAAATATCAATGGGGGGAAAGTAACCCGCCAAACCCGCCAAACCCGGAAACCGCCACAATAGATGACCCGCACCACCCGGACGCATGGAAATGAAAGGCACAACATCTTGACCAGTGATGCAAAGGAAGGCACTACGATTAGCAGATATGCACCGCTTCGCGCGGGCATCCCGACCGAACGTCACCGCGACAGCGGGGCAGAGGATAGCAAGCCGGGCAAGACTGCCCGCGACCTTCCCTTGTCCAATGGTGGCGTTATGCCTTCTTCACCAGATACACCGCAGGAAAAGCAACCGGACGCATCCCGCAAGCCCGCGCTTGTGCTGCAGTCGCGTGCCGATCTGCGCGACCTGCTTATCAAGGCAGGGCTGGCGCGCGCAGCCGCTGAAAAGGTTGCGCGGGGCGGATGGCCCGCATTGTCAGGGGAAACCACCGAAACCGATCTGGCAGAGGACGCCGCCGCATTGGCCCGCGCCTTGGCCGAAACCCTTACGGAGTTGTGAGACATGACCAATCAACCAAACATGGCCGACATGGCCCGCGACCTGCAGAAAATCAGTGCAGCCGTGCCGAAAATGCAAGCGGCTGCGCGTGCCGTCGAGGATCACGCAAAGCGGCTTGACCAAGTGGAAGAAACCGCCGCGCTGGCCTATGAGACTGCAAAGCGCGGGCCGAACTACACGCCGACCAATGGGCGCGCGGGCAACGTGATTACGCCGCACGCCAAAGCCTTCGCGGACTGGCTGCGCGCGCCGCAAGACAGCAATCGCAAAGCCGATCTGATGGGCGTTGAAATGGACTATCGCGCCGAGGGATCGACCCAAACCGGGGCGGCAGGCGGCTTTGCGGTGCCGGAGCCTGTATTCGAGGCTATCCAAGAACGCATTCTCGAAATCGGGGCAATGCGCCGCTTGGCCGCAAACTACACTGTTGCATCAACCGGCACGCGGTTTCTGGTCAACCGCAACAACGCGACAAGCGCATGGGTTGGGGAAACCGATGCGCGCGACGGGACGGGCGAACCTACACTCGACAGTCGCGCGCCGACCTTTGGCACGGTCCACACCTTGATCGAGGCTACCGAAGAACTGTTGCTCGACAGCGCGGTGAACATCAACGCTTGGTTTCTGAACGCCGCGGCGCAACAGATCGCCCAGGCAGAGGGCGCAGCCTTCATTTCTGGAAATGGCACGAACAAGCCGACCGGGCTTTTGGCTGGTCCAACGCCGGTAACGACAGGCGATTCCACCCGCACAGCCGGGACACTGCAGTATGTGCCGACAGGCGAGGCGGCTGCACTGACCATCGACGGGCTGAACGATACCTTTTTCGCTTTGAAGGCCGCGCATCGGCAAAGCGCGACTTGGGTAATGTCCAGCGCGACAGGCGCTGTGCTTTCCAAGATGAAGGACGCGGACGGGCGGTCAATCTGGCAACAAAGCCTTAGCGCCGATACGCCTTCAACCCTGCTTGGCCGCCCGGTTGTGTTTGATGAGAACATGCCAGCGGTTGAGGCAAACGCCTTTCCCATTGCGTTTGGTGACATGCGCGCTGGGTATCTGATCGCGGATTCTGGCGGCTTGCGCGTCACGACCGACGATAACATCACGAAGCCCGGTTATGTGCGGTTCTATGTTCGCCGCCGCGTTGGTGGCGTGATCTATGACAGTGACGCGGTGAAGCTGGTCAAGATCGCCGCGACCTAATCCAGACAGGCAGGATGCGCCCGGCGCTGGATAGACCGCCACAGCATCCCCGTAAGTCGTGAGTGGGAAAACCGCGACAGCGCGCGACCGGAACCCTTTTCCCCGGTGCGCGCGCATCTTAACCCGCAACAATCGAGGCAGACCATGCAGACCAGAGAGAGCCGAAACATCATTACCACGCTGGACCTGCCCGCGCATCTTGTCGAGGGCATGGCCGCGCAATCGGCACAGATGCAAAGCCTGACATTCGCGCAGCTTGTGGCAATGGTCGCAAGGATCGACCGCAGCCGCGCCAATGCCGCACACACACGCGCCGCGACCGCAGGCCACATGACCCAAGCCCTTGACCAGATCGAGGCGCAGTTGTCGTGCATGTGGGCAATGGTCGAGGCCGAACTTGAACGCCGCACACAGGGCGGGCCGAAAACCTTATGACCCTTCGACACAGGACCAGCGGTGGAAGTCTTGTTGCGCGTAAGTCGATTTGAAAGGAAAAAACCCATGCCCGGACGCAAACGCAAACCGCCCGCCCTTCGCGCCCTGACAGGCGGCAAGGTGGCACCGGATGCGCCAGAGGTCGCACGCCTGCGCGATCTGGACCCGCCCGCTTTTTTGTCAGATCAAGCGGCGCAGCATTGGCCCGATCTGGCCGGGCTGTTGTCCGATATGGGCATCGCTGCAAATTCCGACCGAATCGCGCTTGCGCTGTTGTGTGAGGCGCTGGCCGAGTGGATTGAGGCAGGCCAAACCATTGCGAAGTATGGCGCGACATATCAGGCCGTGACCGAGGCGGGGGCCGTGATGCATCGCGCGCATCCTGCTGTTGCGCAACGTGCTGATTCAGCGCGCCGCGTTCAAAGTCTGTTGGCCGAATTTGGCATGACACCCGCCGCCCGGTCGAAAGTGTCGGGCTTGCCCGATCTGCCCGGCGATGACCCGGCACAGAAGTATTTCACATGACCCGCGACCAACTATCACCCGCCGCCCGCGCAGCACATGACCGGATGCTGGACGCCTTCGACGCGCTGTTTCAAGGCATACTGGCGCGCGAAGCGCAGGCGATGGACGCCAAGCTGCGCGCAGAGGGCAAGACCGGCAGAGAGGCCGCGCAGGGCGCGCAAGCGCATATCCAGCGCATCAAGGACATGATGCTGCAGGAACGCGCGCGGCTGGAAGCCGAAGCGGTGGCGAATCTGCACTGACAGCCCGGAGCCTTAGCGGGCAATTCGCCCGCCCGCGTTACCGGCCCGTGACTTTTGATTTTCTTGCGAGGTCACGGAGAGAGAAAGCAAAACCCCGCTACCGGTGCCAGAATCGCAGAAAAAGCCCGCGAAGGCTCCATCGCAAAAACTGGTGACAAATCCAGTGACAAACCCCAAGAGACGACGAAACCCGCTTGCGCGGGCCTGCTGTATCGTCTTGTTTTCTTGAGGTTTTTTGGCTCCGGCGGTAGGGATCGAACCTACGACCAATTGATTAACAGTCAACTGCTCTACCGCTGAGCTACGCCGGAACACTGTGGAAGGCGATCTAACAAAAGCGACTCCGCTCGTCCAGAGGCTTTTGGCGGAATTCTTCGCTTTTCGCAAAAAGGCGTCTCAGAGCCTTTCGAAAATGGTCGAAGCCGAAAGCAATCCATGGGGTCGGACCTGCGATTTTTGAAGCAGATCAACGAGATGCGCAAAGACATTGCGCTCGGCCGCTGGCAGCAACTCCGGCGGCGTGTCGGTATAGATCATGCGGGTCAGGCTGCGGATGTCGCTGGGGCCTTTGGCGAGGGCATCCAGAATGGCAGCCTCGCGGGTGCGGCGGTGGGCCAGCAGCCAGTCGATGCGGGCCATGGGATCGGTCATCGCTGCGCCGTGGCCGCTGTGCAGCACGCGTGGGGCGGCCGCGCGCAGACGATCGCAGGAGGCCATGAAGTCGGTCAGGTCCCCATCTGGGGGCGAGACCAGCGACGTGGCCCATCCCATCACCAGATCGCCGCAGAAGGCTACATCGCCCCACAGAAAGGCCAGGTGATTGCCGAAATGTCCCGGCGTCCAGAGCACACGCAGGCTCCAGCCGTCGCCGTTGATATCCTGACCATCTGCAATCACCTGATCGGGCGCAAAGGCTGCATCGACGCCCTCGCCACCGCCCGCCAGCCCCTGATCGGCCAGCATCTGCATCACTGCGCTGCGCCCCGCCTGCGCATCGCCATAGGCCAGAACCGGCGCGCCGGTTTCGCGTGATAACGCACGCGACAGCGGCGAGTGGTCCAGGTGCGCATGGGTCACGAGGATATGGGAGATGTGCTGGCCGGGGCCCAACGCGCGCAGGATCGCGGCCAGATGCGCAGGGTCATCCGGGCCGGGGTCGATCACCGCCAGCCCTCTGGTGCCCAGCAGGTAGGTGTTGGTGCCGCGCCACGTCATCGGGGATGGATTGGGGGCCACGATGCGGCGCAACCCTGGCTGCAACGCCTCGGCCTCGCCTATGGGGGGATCGAAATCTTCGGGCAGGGTCATGGCGCTTCCTCTTTGTCGCGGTCAGGGCTAGGTTTAGCGCATGTCGTTTCACTTGCTCAAACGCTATATGCCGCGTGGTCTTTATGGCCGCGCCGCGTTGATTCTGGTGCTGCCTGTTGTGGTGGTGCAACTGGTCGTGTCCGTGGTGTTCATCCAGCGCCATTTCGAGGGCGTGTCGGTGCAGATGACGCAGGATGTGGCGCGTCAGGTCCGGTTGGTGATGGCGGTTCCGCCGGGCGACGATCGGGCTGCGCTGGCCGATGCGCTGGATTTCACACTGCGGCCGGCCCGGCCCGACAGCGCTGATGACGTGCGGGTGTGGTACGACCTGACTGCCGGCAACGTCACCCGTGCGCTGTATGATGCGCTGCCGACGCTGGATGCGGTGGAACTGCCCGACACCCGTCGGGCCATCCTGACCCTGCGGCCCGAGGGGCAGCAGGCGGTCGAGATCGAGCTGGCCCGCGGGCGTCTTTCGGCCCGCAACCCGCACCAGTTGTTCGTCAACATGGTGTTCTTTGGCGGGCTGATGACCGTGATCGCCTTTATCTACATGCGCAACCAGTTGCGCCCGATCACGCGGCTGGCCGGCGCGGCCGAGGCCTTTGGCCGGGGCAGGGTGGTCGATTATCACCCCTCGGGCGCGCTGGAGGTGCGGGCCGCCGGCAATGCCTTTCTGGACATGCGCGCCCGGATCGAGCGCCAGATCGAACAGCGCACGCTGATGCTGTCCGGCGTCAGCCACGATCTGCGCACGCCCTTGACCCGGCTGAAGCTGGGGCTGGCCTTTGTCGATGACGAAGACCGCATCCCGATGGAGCGCGATGTCGAGGAAATGGGCCGGATGATCGACGAGTTCCTGTCCTTTGCCAAGGGCGCGTCCGAGGGCGAGGCGGAACCGACCGACCCGATCGCGCTGATGCAGGCGCTTGTGGCCGACCATCAGCGAGAGGGGCAGGATGTGACCCTGATCAGCGCCGTCGGGCAGGGCACCGTGTCGTTGCGCCCGATTGCGATCCGGCGCGCGGCGGACAACCTGATCGGCAACGCGGTGCGCTATGGCACCAAGGCCGAAGTGTCAGTCATGCTGACCGACAAATCTCTGCGAATCCGGATCGAGGATGACGGCCCCGGCATCCCACCCGAGCAGCGCGGCGATGCGATCCGGCCCTTTACGCGGCTGGACACTGCGCGCAATCAGAACCGCGGCTCGGGCGTGGGGCTGGGGCTGGCCATTGCGGCCGATATCGCCCGGGCGCACGGGGGCGTACTGCGTCTGGGGGAAAGTGAGAAGCTGGGCGGGCTGCGCGCCGATATCGTGATCGCGCGCTGACGGTCGGGAAGTGGTAGGCCCGGAGGGACTCGAACCCCCAACCAAGGCGTTATGAGCGCCCTGCTCTAACCGTTGAGCTACAGGCCCGACCTGAGGCAGTTGTTAGCAGGACCGGGGCAGGGGTCAAGGCTTTGCCGTTGCCTTGGATCACATGATGATTTACCTCGCGCGGAAATGACAACAGGGGGGCATCCCATGACCAGTGGCAAGAACGGCATCACCTACGCGCAGGCGGGCGTCGATATCGATGCAGGCAACGACCTGGTCGAGCGGATCAAGCCTGCCGCCAAGCGCACCGCGCGCCCCGGTGTGATGTCGGGGCTGGGGGGCTTTGGCGCGTTGTTCGACCTAAAGGCGGCAGGCTACACCGACCCAATTCTGGTGGCGGCCACGGATGGCGTGGGCACCAAGCTGCGCATCGCCATCGACACCGGTCATTTCAGCACCATCGGCGTCGATCTTGTCGCCATGTGCGTGAACGACCTTGTGTGTCAGGGAGCCGAGCCGCTGTTTTTCCTGGATTATTTCGCCACCGGCAAGCTGGAGCTTGAGGCGGCGACCGACATCATCACCGGCATCGCGCAGGGCTGCGAGGCGTCGGGCTGCGCGCTGATCGGCGGCGAGACGGCGGAAATGCCGGGCATGTATCACGGCGGCGACTTCGATCTTGCCGGCTTTGCCGTGGGCGCGATGGAACGTGGGGCCGACCTGCCTGCGGGGGTGGCGGCGGGCGATGTGCTGCTGGGGCTGGCCAGCGACGGGGTGCATTCCAACGGCTACAGCCTTGTGCGCAAGCTGGTCGAGGTGTCGGGGCTGGGCTGGGACGCGGCCTGCCCCTGGGAGGATGGCACTCTGGGTCAGGCGCTGCTGGCGCCGACGCGGCTCTATGTCAAGCAGGCGCTGGCGGCGGTTCGGGCAGGGGGCGTGCATGCGCTGGCCCATATCACCGGCGGCGGGCTGACAGAGAATCTGCCGCGGGTCCTGCCCGATGACATGGGCGCCGATATCGACATGGGCGCGTGGCCCTTGCCCGGCGTGTTCGGCTGGCTGATGCAGACCGGCGGCATGGAGCAGGCCGAGATGCTGAAAACCTTCAACTGCGGCATCGGCATGGTGCTGGTTGTGGCCCCCGACCGGGCCGATGCGCTGGCCGAACTGCTGCGGGAGGCGGGCGAGACCGTGCATGTGCTGGGCCATGTCGGCGGCGCTGCGGGCGTGCGGTACTCCGGCACGTGGCAGTGACCAAACGGGTTGCCATCCTGATCTCTGGCAGTGGGTCGAACATGGTTCGGCTGGCCGAGGACATGCAGGGCGATCACCCGGCCCGGCCCTGTCTGGTGCTGTCCAACGTGCCGGACGCAGGCGGGTTGGCGCGGGCGCGGGCTATGGGGATTCCCACCGCTGTGGTGGAACACCGCGACTTCAAGGGCGATCGGGAAGGATTTGAAAACGCGCTGATATCCGCGATTGACCCCCATGCGCCCGATATCCTGTGCATGGCTGGTTTCATGCGTATCCTGACGCCGCTGTTCATCGATCACTACGCGGGCCGGATGCTGAACATTCACCCGTCGCTATTGCCGAAATACACCGGGCTCAACACCCACGCGCGGGCGCTGGCGGCCGGCGATGCGCAGGCCGGCTGCACCGTGCACGGGGTGACCGCCGAACTGGACTGCGGACCGATCCTGGGGCAGGCGCAGGTGCCGGTGGAACCGGGCGACACACCCGAAACCCTGGCCGCACGGGTGTTGCAGGCAGAACATCGGCTATATCCGGCGGTGCTGCGCCGGTTTGCCCTTGGGCAGCGGGGGATGCTGAGGCTTTAGGCGAACGGGTTTTCATTCGGTTGCCATTCGATTACACCGCATCATCACAATGGCAGGCGACGCCCCGGCGCGCGCGAAGTATCAGGCCGAGACGCATGAAAACCATCACCACCACAGACGACCTTGCCGCGTTTTGCGCCGAGGCCCGGAAGCACCCTTATGTCACTGTAGACACAGAGTTCTTGCGCGAGCGCACCTATTATTCAAAACTCTGTCTGGTCCAGTTGGCGATGCCCGGCGAGGGCGACGAGGGCGCGGTTCTGGTCGATCCCATCGGCAACGACATGTCGATGGAACCGCTGTACGCGCTGTTCCGCGACACGTCGGTGGTCAAGGTATTCCATGCCGCGCGTCAGGATCTGGAGATCTTTTTCGTCGATGCGCAGGTGTTTCCCGAACCTCTGTTCGACACGCAGGTCGCGGCAATGGTCTGCGGGTTTGGCGATCAGGTCGGGTATGAAACCTTGGTGCGCAAGATCGCGCGCGAAACCGTGGACAAATCCAGCCGCTTTACCGACTGGTCGCGCCGTCCACTGTCGGAGGCGCAAAAGGCTTATGCGCTGGCCGATGTGACCCATCTGCGCCTGGTCTACGAGTATCTGGCAGCAGAGCTTGCGAAAAAGGGCCGCGAGAAATGGGTGGCCGAAGAGCTGACCATGCTGACCAACCCCGAAACCTATCGGGCGCGGCCCGAGGATGCCTGGCTGCGGGTCAAGACGCGCACGACCTCGGGCAAGTTTCTGGCGGTGGTGCGGGAACTGGCGCGCTTTCGGGAGGAATATGCCCAGACCAAGGATGTGCCGCGCAGCCGGATCTACAAGGATGATGCGCTGGTCGAACTGGCCTCGACCAAGCCGCGCAGCCTGAACGATCTGGCCAAATCGCGTCTGCTGCTGCGCGAGGCGCGTAAGGGGGACATCGCCGACGGCATTCTGGCAGCGGTCGAGGCTGGGGTGAACTGCCCGCCCGAGGAGTATCCCCAGATGCCCACGCTGCGCGAGAAACAGCAGGTGAACCCGGCGCTGGCCGATCTGTTGCGGGTGCTGCTGAAGGCCAAGACCGAAAGTGCGGGTGTCGCGGCCAAGCTGATTGCCAATGCCACCGATCTGGACGCGCTGGCGGCCGGATACCGCGATGTACCGGCCCTGAACGGCTGGCGGCGCGAGGTGTTCGGCGCGGATGCCGAACGCCTGTGCGAAGGTCGAATCGCCCTTGCAGCCAAGGGGCCGAATGTCAGGATCGTGTCGCTGGACTGATCAGCGGCGGCTTTCGCGGGCGTTGCGCGCGGCGCTGACGCGGATCAGGCGGACACCGGCCAGTTCCTGCTCGCCCAGATGCGTGGCGACGACGACCGGGCGGGGCAGGCGGATGCTGCTGCTGGTCAGCTCGGGAAACTGGCCCTGCAGTGCGAAATGCAGCTCTCCGGCGCGCTCGGTCGGTACGGGCACCAGCCGGATGTCATAGGCATCTGCACGCTGCGCAATCCCTTCGACCCTTACGATGGCCCCGTCGGACACCTGCTCGATCGCCAAGGTGGTGACCTGATCTAGCGGCTGCCCCATATAGCCGACCTCGGGGCGACGGAACGCGCCGCCACGCCGCTGCGGGATCAGCGGGTTGGTCTGAGCCTGCGTATCGGTCGCCGGGGCCTGTCGGCTGGCACCGAACCAGTTGAACGGGTTCATGCGCGACTCGCGCACGGCTCCGCATGCGGTGAGCGTTGTCGAGAGGACCAGTAGGGCCACGAGGGGTCTGCGCATTGGGTCTGCCTATCCTTGCCTTGTCCCGGGTTTAGAGCATACGCGCGATGTTGAAAAGACGCATCAAGGCTGGACCGGGGACGCAGTCCGCCTTACCTGTGACCCGATTGGCAAAAGAGGGCAGCATGGCAACCGAAAAGTTCGAAGAGATCGTCGGCGATTTCGAGTTTCTGGACGATTGGGAAGACCGCTATCGCCATGTCATCGAGCTGGGCAAGGCGATGGACCCGCTGGAGGACGCGCTGAAGGTGCCCGCCACCAAGGTCGATGGCTGCGCCAGCCAGGTCTGGCTGCATGTGACGCCTGAAGACGGCCGGTTTCATTTCAGTGGTGACAGCGATGCCATGATCGTGCGCGGGCTGATCGCGGTGCTGCATGCGCTGTATGATGGCGTGGCGGTGGACAAGGTGCCCGCCATCGACGCGCAGGCCGAACTGGGGCGGCTGGGGCTGAACGATCACCTGTCGGCGCAACGCTCCAACGGGCTGCGCGCGATGATCGAACGGATCAGGGCGACGGCGGCTGCGGCCTGACCGTGGCCTGTGCGCGATAATGCGCCAGAACATACAGCCGGATGGCCGAGGCGAGGCCGATATCCTCTTCACGTGATGCGTCAATTTCGGCGGCCAAGGCATTGATTGGCTTTGATTGTTCGGCTGCAATTTCACGAAACGCCTGCCAGAAGGCCTCTTCCAGCGACACGCTGGTGCGGTGGCCTTGCAGGGTCAGCGAGCGTTTTACAGGGCGCGCGGTCATGGCTCGCGCTTGTGCCCGTCCAGTCTGGCGGTCTCAAGCCCGGATTGCGCGGCCTCACGCTGTTTCTCGGCCTTAGTGCGCCCGAATTTCACAGCGTTTTCATCGGCTTGCGACCGCTTCCTCGCCTTGCCGAGGGCCTTGCGGGCCTTGTTTAGGTTCACGATCCGGCTCATGGCGACCAGAATGCTGCAAAGCGCGCGCGCCGTAAAGGGCGCGCGCGTCTGCGGTGCTCAGGCCTTTGGCCCGATCATCTCTTCGGGGCGCACCACGCGGTCGAATGTCTCGGCATCGATGAATCCCAGCGCGATCGCCTCTTCCTTGAGGGTGGTGCCGTTCTTATGCGCGGTCTTGGCGACCTTGGTGGCGTTGTCATAGCCGATTTCGGGGGCCAGCGCGGTGACCAGCATCAGGGATTCTCGCATCAGTTTTTCGATGCGCGGTTCGTTGGCCTGAATGCCCAGCAGCATGCGCTCGGTGAAGCTGTCGGTGGCATCACCCAAAAGCTGTATGGATTGCAACAGGTTATAGGCCATCATGGGGTTATAGACGTTCAGCTCGAAATGGCCTTGCGAGCCTGCGAACTTGATCGCGGCGTCATTGCCCATGACATGTGCTGCCACCTGCGTCAGCGCCTCGGCCTGCGTCGGGTTGACCTTGCCGGGCATGATCGACGAGCCGGGTTCATTTTCCGGCAGGATCAGCTCGCCCAGACCCGACCGGGGGCCCGACCCCAGAAACCGGATGTCGTTGGCTATCTTGTAGGCCGAGCCCGCGACCGTGGCCAGCGCGCCTGACAGGAACACCATGGCGTCATGGGCCGCCAGCGATTCGAACTTGTTGGGCGCTGTGACAAAGGGCAGGCCGGTGATCTGGGCCATGTTGGCCGCCACCTGTTCGCCCCAGCCCGCGCGCGTGTTCAGACCGGTGCCGACGGCGGTGCCGCCCTGTGCCAGCTCATAGATTCCAGGCATGCAGGCATGGACCCGCGCGATGCCCTGCCGGATCTGGTGCGCATAGCCCGAAAACTCCTGCCCCAGTGTCAGCGGCGTGGCATCCTGCGTATGGGTGCGGCCGATCTTGATGATGTCCTTGAACTCGGCCGATTTCGCCTCAAGCCCCTGTGCCAGCTTTTCCAGACCGGGCAGCAGCACGTCGCGCACCGACATTGCGGTTGCGATATGCATCGCGGTGGGGAAGGTGTCGTTCGACGACTGGCCCATGTTGCAGTGATCGTTGGGATGCACCGGATCCTTGCTGCCGATCACACCGCCCAGGATTTCGATGGCGCGGTTGGCGATCACCTCGTTGGCGTTCATGTTCGACTGCGTGCCAGACCCGGTCTGCCAGACGACCAGCGGGAAATTGTCGTCGAACTTGCCCTCGATCACCTCGCCCGCGGCCTGAATGATCGCATCGGCCAGCCGGGCATCCAGCGTGCCATTGACCTTGTTGGCCTGCGCGCAGGCCTGTTTGACCACGCCAAGCGCGCGCACGATGGCAATCGGCTGACGCTCCCACCCGATGGGGAAATTCATGATCGAGCGCTGGGTCTGCGCGCCCCAATACTTGTCGGCGGGCACGTCAAGCGGGCCGAAGCTGTCGGATTCGCTGCGGGTCTGGGTCATGAAGGGGCACTCCTTGGCGGTTTGGCCCAACCATTTACCCGACCGTGCCGAAAGTTCAATGATGCATGCGGCGGAACACAAACACGCGGGCAGGCGGCAGGTTGGCCCAGACGGTGCCCAGCTTGGTGCAGGTCACGCCCAGCTCGGCCTGCATGTCCGGCGGGATCGGCGCGGTATTGGCATAGGTGATCTGGGTAAAGAAACCGTCCTGCGCCAAAACCTCGAATGCAGGACGGACCACGGTGCGCTGGATCCGGGGGCGGGCCAGCACCGGCACGCCCGAGATCACGGCGCCGACGTTTTCCAGCCCGATCTGCGCGATATCCTGCGCCGGGCGGTTCAGCACGGTCACCCCGGGGAATTTGCGCCGCAGGGTTTCACAGAACGTGGCCGAGGTTTCCAGCAGGGTCAGACGCTCGGGGGCCACGCCACGCTCGAGAATGGCGCGGGTAAAGCTGCCGGTGCCGGGGCCGAGTTCGACAACAGGGCCCTGCACATGCTCCAGCCCTTCGGCCATGCGCCGCGCCACGGCAGAGGATGAGGGCGCGATCGCCGCAACCTTGGTGGGATGGCGCATCATTTCGCCCAGAAAAGTGGCAATGTCGTTCGGCATGGTCTGACCCCGGTGTGCGAATGGTTCGCGGCCAGACAAGCAGGCGATTGTAACGCGCACGCGACGGGTGGGGATAAACCGTGACGCGGGCCTGACAGGCCATCGCAATGCATGTGCCACCGGGGGACGTGACAACGCATAAACGGATTTGGCGGGCCGGCGACCCACCCGACGTCTATTTTCGGAAACTGTCCAGGCTGACGACCTGCGCATCGCGCTTGCGGGTCTCGTGATCGCCGTCGTCGCGGCCCGAGGGATCGGGATCGTCATCATCCTCGTCCTCGTCGCCGCCATGCGAATCGAACCGCAGGCCAAATTCCACCGACGGGTCGACAAAGGTCTGAATCGCGTCATAGGGAATATACAGCGGCTCGGGGCTTTCCCCGAAATTCAGCGTCACGGCAAAACCGTCATCCATGACTTCCAGCCCGTCGAACCAGTGCTGCATGACGACGGTCATTTCCTCGGGATAGCGATCGCGCAGCCAGTCGGCCAATTGCGCATCGGGATGCGTGGTGTCGAACGTGATTAAAAAGTGATGCGCCCCCGGCAGGCCATTTTTCTGAACGCCTGTCAGCACTTCCTGAATCAAACCGCGCATCGCGCGGTGCATCAGCTTGCCATAATCAATCGGTGTCGACATTCGCAGGTCACTTTCTCTTTCCCGCGATCATAGGGGATTCGGGGTGAAACAAAAGGGGGGTACAGCAACAGGGGCGATCACAGCATCTGGCTGCCCAGACCCGCGCAAGCCATCAGCGCCAGCACCAGTGGCAGTGGCAGTTTCGCCAGTACCAGCAACAGCGCGGCCAGTGCCGTCAGGGCCAGCGCGGTCATGTTCAGGCTGTCCCAAACGGGAATGGGCGCCCAGGCGGTCTGGTCCACGGTGCCGAACAGCACATGCAGGGCAAACCACACCGACAGCGACAGTATGACGCCCACAACGGCGGCGGTGATCGCGCGCAAGGCCCCGGACAGGCGCGGCAGGGCGGCCAGCCATTCGATGTATGGCGCACCGGCGAAAATCCACAGGAAACACGGGGCAAAGGTCATCCACAGCGTCACCATCCCCGCCGCAGCCGCCATGGCCCAGCCACCCGCGCCGAACCCTGCCAGAATGCCCGCAAACTGGGTCACCAGGATCAGCGGCCCGGGCGTGGTTTCGGCCAACCCCAGCGCGTCGATCATCTGCGCGGTGTCCAGCCAGCCCTTGTCGGTCACGATCGTCTGGGTCATGTAGGCCAGCACCGCATAGGCCCCGCCAAAGGTCACCACCGCCAGTTGCGAGAAGAACAGCGCAACCTCGGTCAGAAACCGCGCCCCGCTGGCCCAGAGCGCGGCCAGCGGCACCAGCCACACGGCACCCCAGATCGCCACCGTGCGCAGGGTCTGCGCCGTGGGCACGCGGGCCGGGGGCGGGGCGGCGTCCTCGGTCGCGGTGAACCAGCCCCACAGCGCGGCCAGCCCGATGATCAGCGGAAAGGGCAGGCCAAGCGCGAAGATCCCGATAAAGGCACCCGCCGCCAGCGCATAGGCCGCAGGCCCGGTCAGCGCGCGTTTCGACAGAGTGATCAGCGCGTTCAGCACGATCACCAGAACAGCGGCCTTGATCCCCAGAAACAAAGCCTGCGCATAGGGTTGCGCGCCGTATTGAATGTAAAGAGCGGCCAGAACCGCGATCACCACGGCCCCCGGCAGCACGAACAACCCGCCCGCGATCAGGCCCCCCACCGTGCCGCGCATCCGCCACCCGGCATAGGTGGCCAGTTGCATCGCCTCGGGCCCCGGCAGCAGCATGCAGAACGACAGCGCGCGCAGGAACCGCTGCTCATCCAGCCATTTGTGCGTGTCGACCAGTTCGCGGTGCATCAGCGCGATCTGCGCCGCAGGTCCGCCAAAGGACAGCACACCGATACGCCCGAACACGCGGGCAAGCTGGGTCAGGCTGGGGGCTGTCATGGCAGGCCTTTCGCAGGGTCGCGCCAGAGGTAACATGACCAGGGCTGATGACAACCGCTCAGGCGGTTTCAAGCGCCGTGATGATGGGGGAAAACTGATCCGCGGTGAGGCTGGCCCCGCCCACCAGTGCGCCATCCACGTTGGACACGGCAAAGACCGTGGCGGCATTGTCGGGCTTGACCGATCCGCCATACAGCAGCCGGACCGCGCTGCCCATGTCGGCGCCGAACCGTTGCTGCAGTCGCGCGCGGATGAAATCATGAACCTCCGCGATCTGGTCGGGGGTGGGTATGCGGCCTGTGCCGATGGCCCAGATCGGTTCGTAGGCGATCACAAGCGTGTCGGCGGTTGCCGTGTCGGGCACCGAATCCGCCAGTTGCGCACCGATCACCTCCAGCGTGGTCTGCGCCTCGCGCTGGTCCAGGCTTTCGCCCAGGCAGATCACCGTCATCAGCCCGGCGTCCTGCGCGGCGCGGGCCTTGGCACAGACCTGCGCATTTTGCTCGGCATGGCCCTGCCGCCGTTCGGAATGGCCAAGGATCACCGCGCGCGCCCCGGCATCGGCCAGTTGTTCGGCGGAAATGTCGCCGGTATGCGCGCCCGAAGGTTCGGCGTGGCAATCCTGCCCGCCCAGCATCATCGGATGGTCAGCCACCCGCCGCGCCGCCGCATGGATCAGCGTGGCAGGCGGGCACAGCAGCAGATCAACGGTCGGGGCCGGATGGGCGGCCATCAGCGCCGTGATCTGCTCCAGATCGGCGGATGTGCCGTTCATCTTCCAATTGCCTGCCGCCAGTCTGCGTCGCATCCATGCCCCCGGTGTCGTTTGTTTTCTTCCGGTGTATCTTTGGCATATGGCAGGGCGGGTCAAGGCGATGAGGCACAATCGGGCCGATGCCGTGGCCCGATCGCACGGCAATGGTCATGCCCGACGGAGCCGCCGGGCGCTTTGCGTGCATTGTCCGCGGTCGGGGTCTCAGCCCTGCTGCTCGGCGCTCAGCTCGTTGACGTCCTTGAACTTGATCGACTCGCCACAGCCGCAGGCGTCCTCGACGTTGGGATTGTTGAACTTGAACCCCGATTCCAGCAGCGACACCTGATAATCGATCCGGGTGCCGAACAGGAACATCTGCGCCATCGGGGCGATCATCACCCGCGCGCCATCCTGCTCGACCACCTCGTCATGGGGGTCGATATCGGCGGCGTAGTCCATGGTGTATTCCATGCCCGCGCAGCCGCCCTTCTTGACGCCGATGCGCAGGCCCTTGTGACCGTCGCGATCCATCAGCTTGCGGATCTGGACGGCGGCCTTGTCGGTGATGGTGACGGCCTGTTTGCCTGGGATCGAGAACATGGGTCACTCCTTTTGTTATGCCCAATCTAGGGCAGAGGGCGCGCAATCTCAAGCGGGGGCAGCAGATGGATCAGTGCCAGCGTGCCGTAACTGGCCAGAATCGCCCAACCAAATGAGGCCAGCGTGCCGATGATCACATATTCGGCAGTGCGCTGGTCGCGCGTGGCGGTGCCGAACCGCAGGATGGATTTGGCGGCCACCAGAAACCCCACGCCCAGCGGTTGGCCCAGCCCGATCAGCACGAAGATCAATCCGCGCTCCAGCATCCCGATCAACCGCCCGCCATCGCGCAATCCGTTGTTGCGCACGCGCGCACCATGCGGGCGCATCAGGAGGCCCACTGCATACTGCCCCGCGATGGTGGCGATGATCGCGCCCGATGTCAGCGCCATCGCGGGCAGCAGCCAGTCCTGCCCGGCATAAATCCCGCTTTCCCAAAGGCCCGGCGCGTAGAGTGCAACCGCAAGCAGGGTCAGCATATGCGCCCCCTGATCGGCCAGAAAGCCGCCGATCCGGTCAAACCCGCCCCAGGTTTTCACCGCGTCGATGCCCACATGCGCCACCGCCAGCACCAGCAATTCGCGCGCGGCGATCTGGCCCGTGGCGGCCTGCGCGGTCAGCAAGACGATGACCCCATGCAGCAGCAACATGCCGGGGTGCCGTTTGTGCCGCACCATCGCGCCGGTTTGCAGCACGAAATCCGCCAGCACATGCGCCAGCAGCAGCGCGGTAAAGGTGGCAAGGGCGGCGGAAGTCATGGTTGGGTTTTGTCCCGTAAGTCACGGATATGGCGTTCAAAAGCGTAAATCGCCTCGCGGATCGCGGGCAGACCGGTCCCGGCCAGCCGCAACTGGATGGCCTGACGGCTGACGCCGAATTTGGTGGCGATTTCTTCCTGCGTAGGGGTGCGATGGCGCAACGCCTCGAACAGGGCGGCGGCTTGCGGCGCGGTCCAGTTCTGCGCCTGCCAGTCCAGAAGGCCGATCATCGCGGTCGCGACGGTGCCAACCTGTTTGTCGATGACGATGGTCTCGTGCCGGTCCATGGTGTCCAGCATGTCGCCGGCTTCGACAAACGCGGTGCCGCTGGCTGCCCCAAGATCGCCATTGGCCGGGATGATGGCGGTGCCCAGTCCGATGGCGATACGGGTTTGCAGCCCGTCGCCTTGTGCGGTCAGCGCGGCGCTGATGCGCAGGGCGGCGCGCAGGGCGGCTTGCGCGCGTGGAAGAACGACCTGCCATCCGTCGCCACGGTGACGATCAAAACGCACTTTTAAGGTCAGATCGTTTTCGATGTCATCTGCTGCCTTCGCGATCACCTCCATGGCGTCGCGCAACGCCTGATCGCCCATCTTGCGCGACTCGCGAATGTCGCCAGTTAAAACAGCGGCAAACTCGTGGGTGGTCGCATCGGGCATGGCAAGGGCCTTGACTTGCATTATCTGAAAGCAAGTTATAAGGCTTGCAATCGAAAAAAGCCAGCCAAAAGGCTTGCCCTACATGAAGCCGAGTTCCAGCCGCGCCTCGTCCGACATCATGTCCATGCCCCAGACAGGCTCCCACACCAGATCCACATCGACCTGTTTCACCCCGTCCACGGGTTCGATCGCATCCGCGACCCAGCCGGGCATCTCACCGGCCACCGGACAGCCGGGGGCGGTCAGGGTCATGGCGACGTGTACCGCGTTCTCGTCCGAGACTGTTATCGTGTAAATCAATCCCAGGTCGTAGATGTTCACAGGGATTTCCGGGTCATAAACGCTGCGGCAAGCCTCGACGATCTTGTCATAGAGCGGATGCTCGGTGCTTGATGGCTTGATCAGCGGCGCGCCTTCAAGCGGTTCTGCGGAATGTGTCATAATGGCTGCCTTTGGATCGGTCCGGTTTCCTGACTGTTCATATAAGATTTATAAGACGGGACGTCCAGCCTTGGGCGTCTTGTCACGATCGCAGGCCCGATTTGCCCGTCGCCTCGGCCTGCAGGCGCGCAGGGTCCATGAAATGGCCGATCATCACGTCCGTCGCCAGATGATAGGCCTGATCCAGCGGCAGGCCCAGATGCGCATCCAGCGCCGCCTTGCCCGCGGCAATGGGCGCCGGGTTGCGCCCGGCCAGCGTGGTGGCAAAGGCCATCGTTTCCGCCTGCAACGCCGCGCTTTCAAAGGCGCGGTTGACCAGCCCGGCGCGCAGGCCCCAGTCGATGTCCAGCGGTTCGGCCGACAGCGCCAACTCCATCAATTGACTGCGCGAGACCGCGCGCGACACGCCCACCGCCGGCGTGGTGCAGAACCCGCCGTTCTTGACACCCGGCAGGCAGAAGGTTGCCCGCGTGCTGGCAAACACCAGATCGCACGATGCCGCCATTTGCAGCCCCGCCGCCGTGGCGATGCCATCGACCATGGCGATGGTGGGCTTGGGCAGGCGCGCAAGGCGCAGCATCATCTGCGCGCAGGCGTTGAACAGCTCGGTCAGAAAGGCGCGGCCCTGATCCGCATCGCTGCGGTGCTGCGCGATTTCCTTGAGGTCATGGCCGGCGCAAAAGATGTGCCCCGGCCCGTCGATCACCACCACGCGCGTGTCGGGATCGTCGGCCGCGTCGTCCAGTTCCGAATGCAGCGCGGTGATCATCGCCAGCGACAGCGGATGCGCTGGCGCGCGTCCAAGGGTGATCTGGCGCAAGCCTTGGGTCAGCGTGTGGGTGACAAGTGGCGGCTGGTGCATCTGGTTCATGGCGGTCTCTCCCTTTGCATCAATGTGGCAATCCTTTGGCGCGGCGGCAAGCCTTGGCTTTTGCGCACGGGCCGTCATAGAAGGGCGGCACTCATCAAGGGGGCGGCCATGACGCGCGTTACATATGAATTGCAGGCAACCGACGGGCGCGCCCGCACTGGGGTGATCCGCACCACGCGCGGCGATATCCGCACGCCGGCCTTCATGCCTGTGGGCACGGCGGCGACGGTCAAGGCGATGATGCCCGAAAGCGTGGCGGCGACGGGCGCGGACATCCTGCTGGGCAACACCTATCACCTGATGCTGCGGCCCACGGCGGAACGCATCGCGCGACTGGGCGGGCTGCACAGCTTCATGAACTGGCAGGGGCCGATCCTGACCGACTCGGGCGGGTTTCAGGTGATGAGCCTGGCCGAGCTGCGCAAGCTGACCGAAGAGGGCGTGACCTTTCGCAGCCATATCGACGGATCGAAACACGCGCTGACGCCCGAACGCAGCATGGAGATCCAGCGCCTGCTGGGGTCCGACATCGTGATGTGTTTCGACGAATGCCCCGCGCTGCCCGCGGATCGCAAGCGGATCGAGGCGTCGATGCAATTGTCGATGCGGTGGGCCGCGCGGTCGCGCGACGCCTTTGGCGACCGTCCGGGGCATGCGCTGTTCGGCATCCAGCAGGGCGGGCTGGAGCAGGACTTCCGCGAGCAAAGCGCCCAGGCCCTGCAAGAGATCGGGTTTGACGGCTACGCCATCGGCGGGCTGGCCGTGGGCGAGGGGCAGGAGGCGATGTTCGCCTGTCTGGACTATGCGCCGGGCCAGCTGCCCGCCGACAAGCCACGCTATCTGATGGGGGTGGGCAAGCCCGACGACATCGTGGGCGCGGTCAAGCGGGGCGTGGACATGATGGATTGCGTGCTGCCCAGCCGCTCGGGGCGCACCGGGCAGGCCTGGACACGGCGGGGGCAGGTCAACATAAAGAACGCCCGCCACGCCGATGACCCGCGCCCGCTGGACGCCGAATGCACATGCCCGGCCTGCCGCAACTACAGCCGGGCCTATCTGCATCACGTGTTTCGCGCGCAAGAGATGATAAGCGGGATGCTTCTGACCTGGCACAACCTGCATTATTACCAGCAGATCATGGCGGGTATGCGCGCGGCGATCGCCGCAGGCACCTTTGCCACGTGGGAGGCCGAGTTTCACGCCACCCGCGCCCAGGGCGATATCGACCCGGTTTAACCCTTGGTCAGGGAATCCCCACTATGACCGGATGCGGTGCTGCGCTAGCCTGCCCGCATTTGACACAGGTGGATTTCAACATGCATTTCGCGATATTCTCGATGGCGTGGGCCTCGGTTGCGGTGATAGCGGCCTTTGGTCTGGGATAGGCTGGGGTCTGGGATAGGCTGGCGGATTGATCCGCCTGCTGTGCAACAGGGCTGACCACATGCCGCACTGGCACCAGCCCGACAGGGCTGCATGGCCGTGACAACCCGTCGTTTACCCCCACTGCGCCCTTGCCTTGGGCCATTCGTGGCGGCAGTGTGTGATCACACAGGGCGTGTATCTGGTTGAAACTGGCAGGTCAGTGCCCCAAATATACCCTCTGAGCCAAGAGGGGGCGGGCAGGCTGCCAAAGTTGGGGCCTGCAACGTTCGCCGCAGATAAAGGACCGAGCATGCAAGAGCTGAATTCATCTTACCCCGTACTGCCGCTGCGCGACATCGTGGTGTTTCCCCACATGATCGTGCCGCTGTTCGTGGGTCGTGAAAAATCCGTGCGCGCGCTGGAAGAGGTGATGCAGGACGACAAGCAGATCCTGCTGTCCAGCCAGATCGACCCCGCAGCCGATGACCCGGATGCCGATGGCATCTACACCTCGGGCGTTCTGGCCAATGTGCTGCAACTGCTCAAGCTGCCCGATGGCACCGTCAAGGTGCTGGTCGAAGGCCAAAGCCGTGTGCGCATCGCCGAGTTCCTGGAAAACGACCAGTTCTTCGAGGCGCGCGCCGAGCTGCTGCACGAAGAGCAGGGCGACGAGGCCGTGATCGAGGCACTGCTGCGCGGTGCCGGCGAGGAATTCGAACGCTACGCCAAGGTGAAAAAGAACATCCCCGAAGAGGCGCTTGTCGCCGTCTCGGAAACCACCGATGCGGCCAAGCTGGCCGACCTGATCGCCGGGCATCTGGGCATCGACGTGGGGCAAAAGCAGGAACTGCTGGAAACCCTGAGCGTCAGCGAGCGTCTGGAAAAGATCTATGGTCTGATGCAGGGCGAGATAAGCGTTCTGCAGGTCGAGAAAAAGATCAAGACCCGCGTGAAAAGCCAGATGGAAAAGACCCAGCGCGAGTATTACCTGAACGAGCAGATGAAGGCCATTCAGAAGGAGCTGGGCGATGGCGAGGAAGGCGAGGGCGAAATCGCCGAGCTGGAAGAGCGCATCCATGCCACCAAGCTGAGCAAGGAAGCCCGCGACAAGGCCGACGCCGAACTGAAAAAGCTCAAGAACATGAGCCCGATGAGCGCCGAGGCGACCGTCGTGCGCAACTATCTCGACTGGATGCTGTCGATCCCGTGGAACGTCAAAAGCCGCACCAAGAAGAACCTTGGCAAGGCGCAGGAGGTTCTGGACGTCGATCACTATGGTCTTGAAAAGGTCAAGGAACGCATCGTCGAATATCTGGCCGTGCAAAGCCGCAGTCAAAAGCTGAAAGGCCCGATCCTGTGCCTTGTCGGCCCTCCGGGTGTGGGCAAGACCAGCCTTGGCAAATCCGTGGCCCGCGCGACAGGGCGTGAATTCATCCGCATCAGCCTTGGCGGCGTGCGCGACGAATCCGAGATCCGGGGGCACCGCCGCACCTACATCGGGTCGATGCCGGGCAAGATCATCCAGGCGATGAAAAAGGCCAAGACGAACAACCCGCTGATCCTGCTGGATGAAATCGACAAGATGGGGCAGGATTTCCGGGGCGATCCGGCGTCCGCCATGCTTGAGGTGCTGGACCCCGAACAGAACGGCACCTTTGTCGATCACTATCTTGAGGTCGAGTACGACCTGTCCAACGTGATGTTCCTGACCACGGCCAACAGCTACAACATGCCGGGGCCGCTTCTGGACCGGATGGAGGTGATCACGCTGGCGGGCTATACCGAGGATGAAAAGCGCGAGATCGCGAAACAGCATCTGGTGCCCAAGCGGATCAAGAACCACGGCCTGCGCAAGGGCGAATTCTTGGTCAGCGATGATGCGCTGGACGAGATGATCCGCCGCTACACCCGCGAGGCCGGCGTTCGGAACCTGGAACGCGAACTGGCCAAGCTGTGCCGCAAGGCGATCACCCAGATCGTCAAGGGCGAGTTGAAATCGGTCGAGGTGACCGCCGAGAACCTGGATGACTATCTGGGCGTCAAGCGGTTCCGCTATGGTCTGGCCGAAAAGGAAGACCAGATCGGTGTCGTGACCGGGCTGGCCTATACCAGCGCGGGCGGGGACCTGCTTCAGATCGAGGCGCTGCGCCTGCCGGGCAAGGGCCGGATGAAGACCACCGGCACGCTGGGCGACGTGATGAAGGAATCCATCGACGCGGCGTCCTCTTACACCCGGTCGATCGCGCCGCGCATCGGGGTGAAGCCGCCGATGCTCGACAAGTGGGACATCCACGTTCACGTCCCCGAGGGTGCAACGCCCAAGGACGGGCCAAGCGCCGGTCTGGCCATGGTCACGTCGATCGTGTCGGTCCTGACAAAGATCCCGGTGCGCAAGGACATCGCCATGACCGGCGAGGTTACCTTGCGCGGCAATGCGCTGGCGATCGGCGGATTGAAAGAGAAACTGCTGGCCGCCCTGCGTGGCGGGATCACGACGGTGCTGATCCCTGCCGAGAACGAAAAGGACCTGGTCGAGATCCCCGACAACGTCAAACAGGGGCTCGAGATCATCCCGGTCAGCCACGTCAGCGAGGTTCTGGAACGCGCGCTTGTGCGTCAGCCCGAAGCCATCGACTGGGACGAAGCCGCCGAGGAAGAGGCCGCACTGGCCCGTGCCACGGCAGGCAGCCCGAACGAAGGGCCGGGGGCGGTCGCCCACTGATCCCTTTCGGATAGAACCGGAAAAGGCGTGCCACAATGGCGCGCCTTTTTTGTTGGTCCCCATGCGGCGGCGGGTCAATCCGGCGCAAACGCGGCCCTCTGCGCGACGACCTCTGCAAACCGGCGGCGGTCAGGTTGAAATTTCAGGCACCCTCTCACCCATGGTGGTAAATTCGCAAAAACCCCATATGCAATGGCGTTCGCCGCCTATTTCCCGCTAGAGGCGCGAAAGGAAGCGCGTTAAGGTCCGTGAAAGGCAAACAATCCAGGGGCAGTGACAGCTATGGCCACGACCACACGCAAGACACCCGCAAAGACCACCACCCGCAAGACCACGTCGAAATCCGCCGCCGCAAGCGGCACCGCGGCGAAATCCGCGGCCATCGCCTCGGTCGAGCAGGCAGCGCCCGAACCCACGGTCGTCACCAGCACGGTGCCCGACGCTGCATCCCCCGAGATGAAGAAGAAAGAACTGATCGACGCCGTGGTTGCGCGCTCGGGCATCAAAAAGAAAGACGCCAAGCCCGTGGTCGAGGCGATGCTGGCCGTGCTGGGCGAGGAGATGGGGCAGGGGCGCGAGTTGAACCTGCAACCCTTGGGCAAGATGAAGATCAACCGCATCAAGCAGCTGTCCGGCGCCAAGGTCGTGATGTGCAAATTGCGCCAGAACGAAACGCTGGGAAAACCTGATGCGGACCCCCTTGCAGACGCAGCCGAGTGACGCTAATACCGCCGTCACCGGGTGATTAGCTCAGTGGTAGAGCGCTTCGTTCACATCGAAGATGTCAGGAGTTCGAATCTCTTATCACCCACCAGAATTCGGGCGCGCTGACCATGGTCGGCGCGCCATTTTCGTTTTTGGCAACCGAAAGGCCCCGCAATGATTCCCCCGCTTTACCTGCTGCGCCACGGCCAGACCGACTGGAACCGCGACCGCCGGATTCAGGGCCAGATGGAATCCGACCTGACCGATCTGGGCCGCGAACAGGCCGCCCGGCAGGGCGCGATCCTTGCCGGGCTTGATCTGCCCGCCGGCATTGTGGCCCATGTCTCGCCCCTGCGGCGCACGCGCCAGACCGCCGAGATTGCACTGCCGGCCGCCGGGCTGGTGCCGTGCTTTGACGACCGGCTGAAAGAGGTCCAGATGGGCCGCTGGGAGGGGCAGTATTACGCCGAACTCAAGCTGGCCGAGCCCGAGGCGTTCTCTGCCGGGTCGATCCTGCACCTGTGCCTGAACAGCCCCGGCGAGACGCATGATACCCTGCGCGCCCGCATCGCCGGATTTCTGGACGATCTGACCGGCCCGGCCGTGGTGGTCAGCCATGGTGTCGCGCTGACCATCCTGCGCGGTCTGGTCCTGAATGCCACGATGCCCCAGATGGAGGCAATGAGCCGCGATCAAGGCGTCGTCTGGGAATTGCGCGACGGGCGCGAGATCACCCACGCCTGAGGGTCAAAGCCGCATCAGGTAGTCCTGCGTGCCTGACACCACCAGCACCCCGTCCTGATTGTGGATGGTCACCGCCAGTTCCATAACGCCGGTGCTGGCCTGCCGCCGCAGCCCGGTGATTTCAAACGCGGGATACAGCGTATCCCCGCAATAGACCGGCGCCAGAAACCGGCTGGACTGCGCCAGAAAGCCGATCAGCGCCTCGCCCATCTGATGCGCCAGCGGGCTGGCGCCGATCGCCGCCTGGATCAGCGTCTGATAGCCGTGGGCCATCAGGTCGCGATGACCCAGCCGGGCCAGATAGACGCGGTCGTAATGGATCGGGTGATTGTCGCCGCTGCTGGCCTGAAAGGCGGCAAACACGCCCTCGGTCATGGTGCGCGACGGGGCGCGAAACACCTCGCCCACCGCGAAATCGTCGAAATGCCGGGTCGGCAGCATGCTGTGCTGTGTGGGGTCGAACGTCATCGCGGTGGTCCTTTTTGCCGGCAGGAAAGGGGCAGGGCGCATCGCTGTCAATCCTGTCTTGCATGCGTCGCGCGCTTTGGCTAAACGCAGCGCACCGGGTGATTAGCTCAGTTGGTAGAGCGCTTCGTTTACACCGAAGATGTCGGGAGTTCGAGTCTCTCATCACCCACCAGCCCACAGGCCACCCACGCCGGGACTGCAGGGTAGCCAGACCACTCCAAATAGCCCGCGATGAATAGTGCCGGCGTCGACGCCTTCGATGGCGAAACAGGCGATCGTGGGCGGTCTTGGAACGCCACGCGCCCCGGGTGGTTTCGTGACTACCACTAGGCAGATATCTGTGCTAGGTCGCTGTTTTTCGGGGGTATCTGTGCAGGACGTCGGGTCGGATATTGCAGACATCGTGGTTGAAGAGAGTGGCGAAAGCCGCTCCTTGATGCTGTCGGGTGCCCTGACCGTGCGCACACTTGCCCGGGTCGAGGAAGAGCTGACTGCCCTGTCGCCCAAGGACACGACCATCGACATGTCCTCGGTCACCATGCTGGACACGGCGGGGGCCTGGGCCATTGTCACGTTCCGCCAACGCATGGCCGATGCCGGGTTCGGCGCCGAGATAGACGGCGCCGATCAGCGCCAGAGGGACCTGCTGGCCACCGTGACCGACGCCTTTCCCGACACGCCCGAGGCCCCGGACACCGCCGTCAGCCTGATCGACCGGATGGAATCGATCGGCAGAGGTGTGGTGTCGGGCTTTGTCTTTCTGATGGAACTGACAGGCTTTCTGGGCATCTTTCTGGCCCGGATGGGGCGTGCCGTTGTCCACCCGCGCGAGTTTCGCCTGACCGCGCTGGTGCATCACTGCCACGAGGTCGGCCTGCGCGCCGTGCCCATCGTGTCGCTGATGGCGTTCCTCATCGGTGTCGTGCTGGCCTTTCAGGGCTCGGCGCAGTTGCGCCAGTTCGGGGCCGAGGTGTTTGTCGTCGATCTGATCGCGGTGTCGATCCTGCGCGAGCTTGGCATCCTGCTGACGGCGATCATCGTCGCGGGGCGCACGGCATCGGCCTTTACCGCGGCCATCGGCTCGATGAAGATGCGCGAGGAGATCGATGCCATGCAGACTCTGGGGATCGACCCGGCGATGGCGCTGTTCGTGCCGCGCATCCTGGCACTGCTGCTGATGCTGCCGATCCTCGGGCTGATCGCCAATATCATGGGGCTGCTGGGCGGCGCGATCATGTCATGGATCGAGCTGGGGATCTCCCCGGCGATGTTCCAGACCCGTCTTATCGAAGGCACCGGAACCTCGCATCTGATCGTTGGCATGGTCAAGGCCCCGGTCTTTGCCCTGATCATCGGGCTTGTCGGCTGCCACGCGGGCATGAAGGTCGGCAGCGATGCGGAATCGCTGGGCCGGATGACCTCCAGTGCGGTGGTGACGGCGATCTTTGCGGTGATTGTGGCTGATGCGCTGTTTTCCGTCTTTTTCGCGCAGATGGAGATGTGATGGAGCGCGAGGCGATCATTTCCCTGCGCGGCATCCGCAGCCAGTTCGGCCAGACGGTCGTGCATGACAACCTTGATCTGGATGTCTGGCGCGGCGAGGTGCTGGGCGTGGTTGGCGGGTCGGGCACCGGCAAGTCCGTTCTTCTGCGCACGATCGCCGGTCTGCGGCGTCCACAGGCGGGCACGGTGCACATGTTCGGCATCGACGCGACAGCCGCCAACGAGGAAGAGCGCGCCATGCTGGACCGCCGCACCGGCGTGATGTTTCAGGACGGCGCGCTGTTTTCGTCGCTGACCGTGCGCGAGAATGTCGAGGTGCCGATGCGCGCCGTCGACGGGCTGACCCCGAAACTGCGCCGGGCTCTGGCCGATCTCAAGATCTCGATGTCGGGCCTGCCGTGGTCGGCGGGGGACAAGTATCCCTCCGAGCTGTCCGGCGGGATGCGCAAGCGGGCCGGGCTGGCGCGGGCGCTGGCGCTGGACCCCGAGATCGTCTTTCTGGACGAGCCGACGGCGGGGCTCGACCCCATCGGGGCCTCGGAATTCGACACGCTGATCAAGGGATTGTCACGGCAACTGGGGCTGACGGTGTTCCTTGTCACCCATGATCTTGATACGCTTCATGCGACTTGCGACAGGATCGCCGTGCTGGCCGAAAAGCGCGTGCTGGTCACCGGCACGATGGCCGATATGATGAAAGTCGATCACCCGTGGGTGCACGAGTATTTCCACGGTCCGCGCGCACGCGCGGCGATGGTGGCCAAGGACGGGAACGAATAATCTATGGAAACACGGGCAAATTACGTTTTGATCGGGGCCTTTGCCCTGGCGGGCTTTTTCGGGCTTTTGGGGTTTTTCCTGTGGTTTGCCCAGTACGAGCTGGACCGCCAGTTCGAATATTACGACGTGCGCTATACCTCGGTCTCCGGCCTGTCACGCGCCTCCGAGGTGCGGTTTGCCGGGCTGCCGGTGGGGCAGGTTGCGGATGTGCGCCTGTCGCCCGATGACGATGGCACGGTTCTTGTGCGGCTCGAGGTGGCGGGCGGCACGCCCATTCGCGCCGACAGTATTGCCACCATTGAATCGCTTGGTGTGACGGGCGTGTCCTATGTCGGTATCAGTTCGGGCGATCCGAATGCGCCCTTCCTGCGTGACACCGCCGACGGCGCCATACCGGAAATCGAGGCGGGCCGCTCGGTCCTGCAAACGCTGAGCGAAGACGCGCCAGAGATCATCGCCGAGGCGCTTTCCGTCATGGAAAGGGTCAGCGACATCCTGAGCGAGGAAAACCAGCAGAAGGTGCAGGGCATTCTGGACAATCTGGAGCAGTCGTCAGAAGGGCTGAGCCAAGCGCTGGACGATTTCGCCGTTGTCAGCACCACGATCGCAAGCGCCTCGGTGGATATCGCGGGCTTCGCCGAAGAGCTGGAACCCGTGGTCAGCGCCGTCGAGGGCACGCTTGCAAACGTGGATACCACGCTGGAATCCTTCACCCGGCTGTCCGAGCGGGTGATTTCCTCGCTGGATGTGGGCGATGCCACCCTGTCCAGCGCACGGGTGGCGATGGATGCGGCCGAGGTTTTCATGACCGGCGATCTGCCGGTGATCATTCAGGATCTGACCGAAACCACCTTTTTCCTGCGCGACCAGGCCCAGGTTCTTGTCGCGGATGCGCGCGACCTGATGTCAGAATTCACCGCCACGGGCGCCGCCGCCACCGCGCGTCTGACCGAGGCGCAATCAACCCTGCAGGCGACCGAAGAGACGATTGCCCGGTTGTCAGAAACACTCGAAAGCATCGATCAGGCGGCCGTGTCCTTTGATGGTCTGGTAACCAACAATGGCGCGGCACTGGTGGCCGAAACCCGCGCCATGATCGCCAATGCCGACAGCACAGTCCGCATGATCAGCGAAGCCGCCGAAAACGATCTGCCCGCAATCGTGGCCGACATCCGCAACGCGACCCAGACCGCCAATCGCGTCACCTCCGAAGTGGGCCAGCAGATTTCCGACGCCGCCGGGCGGATCGACGGTCTGGCCGAAGGGGCCACGGATGCGATGGCGCAGGTGACCGACACGTTCGCCAACGCCAACCAGACGCTGGACGCGATCAACAGCGCCCTTGTCACCGGCGAACGCACGCTGGTCGCGGCGGAAAGCGCCTTTGCCGGTGCCGATCGCGTGATCAACGAGGATATCGACGGCATCACCGCCGACATGCGCCAGATCATGACCCGTCTGGACGGGGCCATCGCGCAGGTGTCGCAGGACATCCCCGAGGTCACGGCAGACCTGCGCCGCGCCGCGGAAACCGCGAACGCCACCTTTGTCGAGCTGAGCCGATTGGTTTCTGACTCGCGCGGGCCGATCGGCGACTTTGCCGCCAACGGGCTGGCGCAATACACCCGCCTTGCCAGCGAAACCCGCGCGCTGATTTCCAATCTCGAAGGTCTGGCCCGCCAGATCGAGCGCGATCCTGCCCGCTTTTTCCTCAACCGTCAGTCACCGGAGTTCAGACGATGACCCTATTCCCCAAGGCCTTTCTCGTCGCTGCCACGATGACACTTGCGGGGTGCTCGGCGATTTCCTCGCTGACCGATGCCACCACGCCGTTGCAGGCGTACGAGTTGCGCGCGCCCGCCGACCTGCCCGCCCCCGCCGTGCGCGGCTCTTTGCGCCGTGAACTGGCGATCGAGGCCCCGACCACGGGCGGCGCGCTGGACACCGACAGGATCATGATCCGCCCCGGCCCGTTCGAGGCGCAGTACCTGCCCGAGGCCAGGTGGACGGACACGGCCCCGGTCATGCTCCAGACCCTGATGCTGCGGTCGTTCGAGGATACCAACGCCCTGCGCTATGTGGGCCGAAGACCCCTGGGCGGATCGGGCGATTATGTGCTGGTGTCGGAACTGACGGATTTTCAGGCCGAACTTGCCCCCGACGGCGAAGCCGTGACCACCCGCGTGCGGCTGGTCGCGCGGCTGGTGCGCGAATCCGACAGCAGCATCCTTGGCAGCCGCACGATCAACACCGTTGCCGCCGCCACGTCCAGCGACACGCAGGACGTCGTGGAAAGCTTTGATCGGGCCACCTCGGCCGCGTTGAAGGATCTGGTCGGCTGGGCCGTCGGCCTCATGGGCTTGCGGGTCAGCGGCTGAGGGGCGGCTGCGCGCTTCTCTTGCGATGGGCGCCGTTGCGGGCTACGCCGATGCCACAACGGCATCACGAAAGGAAAGCCCATGATCGAACGGATTGAGACCGGCGCACGGATGAGCCAGGCAGTCAAACACAGCGGCACCGTCTATCTGGCGGGGCAGGTCGGCAAGGGCGCATCGGTCACCGAACAGACCCGTGATTGTCTGGCGCAGGTCGACCGCCTGCTGGAACTGGCCGGCTCTGACAAGACGCGCATTTTGCAAGCCGTGATCTGGATGGCCGACATGGCCGATTTCGCGGAAATGAACGCGGTCTGGGACGCCTGGGTGCCCGCAGGCCACAGCCCCGCACGCGCGGCCGGTGAGGCCAGGCTGGCAACCCCGGACTACAAGGTCGAGGTCATCGTGACCGCCGCCTGCGACTGATCCGCCGCTGACGGACGGGGGGCGGTTCTTTCTGCGCCGCCCCCTTGACCTTCCGGTGACTGGAACCCCTATCTGTGCCTCAAAGCAGCAGGAGGGCGCGATGTCGTTCCAGACCACACTACAGATTTCCGGCATGACCTGCGGCGGTTGCGCCGCGCGGGTCGATCGCGCGCTGACCGGCGCGGACGCCGTCCAGAGCGCCAGCGTGAACCTTGCCGGGGAAACCGCCAATGTCACGCTGCGCGATGCCGCCGACCTGCCGCAAGTGGCAGACACGCTTGCGCAGGCCGGATACCCCGCCCGCACCTCCGAGGCGGTATTGCAGGTCAGCAACATGAATTGCGGCTCGTGCGTGGGTCGGGTCGAACAGGCGCTGTCGGCGGTGCCCGGTGTGCTGTCGGCCAGCGTCAACCTTGCGGCGGAAACGGCGCATGTGCGCTATCTGACCGGTGTGACGGATGCTGCCGCGCTGACCGCCGCCACCGCGCAGGCGGGATATCCTGCGGACCTGTCGCAAGGCGGCGACGCCCGCGACCGCAGCGAGGAAAAGGCGCAAGAGGCGCAGGTGCTGGCGCGCGATGCCATCGTCGCAGGCGCGCTGACCCTGCCAGTGTTCGTGCTTGAAATGGGCGGGCATCTGTTTCCCGCCTTTCACCACTGGATTGCCCATACCATCGGCATGCAGACAAGCTGGCTGATCCAGTTCGCGCTGGTCACGCTGGTGCTGATCGGGCCGGGGCGGCGGTTCTACCGCATCGGCCTGCCGGCGCTTGCCAAGGGCGCGCCGGACATGAACAGCTTTGTGGCGCTGGGGACGATGGCGGCATACGTCTATTCGCTGGTCGCCACCTTCGCGCCCGCCCTGCTGCCCGAGGCCAATCGCGCGGTGTATTTCGAGGCGGCAGCGGTCATCGTCACCCTGATCCTGCTGGGTCGCTGGCTCGAGGCGCGGGCCAAGGGCCGCACCGGTGCCGCGATCCGCGCGCTGCTGGATTTGCAGGTGCGCGAGGCGCGGGTGGAACGCGATGGCGAGCAGGTCACCGTGGCGGTCGAGGCGTTGCAAACCGGCGACGTGATCGTGATCCGCCCGGGCGAACGCGTGCCCAGCGATGGCGAGGTGATCGACGGTGCCACCCGCGTGGACGAATCGATGCTGACCGGCGAACCCGCCCCTGTGGCCAAGGGCGCCGGCGACACGGTGACCGGCGGCACGGTGAACGGGGCAGGGTCGCTGCGCATCCGCGCCACCGCCGTGGGCCGCGATACCGTGCTGGCCCAGATCATCCGCATGGTCGAGGACGCACAGGGCACCAAGCTGCCGATACAAGGCATGGTCGACCGCATCACCCTGTGGTTCGTGCCTGCCGTCATGGTGGCGGCTGCGCTGACCGTGCTGGTCTGGCTGGTCTTCGGCCCCGATCCGGCACTGACGCTGGCGCTGGTGGCGGGCGTGTCGGTCCTGATCATCGCCTGCCCCTGCGCGATGGGTCTGGCCACGCCCACATCCATCATGGTCGGCATGGGCCGCGCGGCGCAGATGGGGGTGCTGTTCCGCAAGGGTGATGCCCTGCAAAAGCTGGGCGCGGTCAAGGTGGTGGCGCTGGACAAGACCGGCACCGTGACCCAAGGCCGCCCCGAACTGACTGATCTGGTCACGCTGGGCGACTGGTCGCGCGCTGACCTGCTGGCGCATCTGGCGGCGGTTGAATCGCGCTCGGAACACCCCATCGCCAGCGCCATCACCCGCGCGGCCAAGACCGAAAGGGTCGCCCCGGCGACGCTGGAAGAGTTCGACTCCATCACCGGCCATGGCCTGAGCGGGCTGGTGGACGGTCGCCGGGTGCTGGTGGGTGCGGAACGGTTGATGACCCGCGAGGGCATCGACATGGGCGATCACGCAGATACCGCGCTGGCACTGGCGCGCAAGGGGCGCAGCGCGCTGTTTGCGGCCATCGACGGGCAGTTGGCGGCGGTGATCGGCGTGGCCGATCCGGTCAAGCCCGGCAGCCGCGCGGCGATCGCCGCCCTGCAGGCGCAGGGTCTGTGGGTGGCGATGATCACCGGCGACGGCGAGGCGACGGCGCAGGCCATCGCCGCCGAGGTCGGCATCGATCAGGTGATCGCGGGCGTGCTGCCCGATGGCAAGCAGGCCGCGCTGGACGATCTGCGCCGCCATGGCACCGTGGCCTTTGTCGGCGACGGGATCAACGACGCGCCGGCGCTGGCGGCGGCGGATGTGGGCATCGCCATCGGCACCGGCACCGACGTCGCGATCGAGGCGGCGGATGTGGTGCTGATCTCGGGCGATCTGCGCGGGGTGGTCAACGCGCATCACATCTCGCGCGCGACGATGACCAACATCCGGCAGAACCTGTTCTGGGCCTTCGGCTACAATGTGGCGCTGATCCCGGTGGCGGCGGGGGTGCTGTACCCGGCGCTGGGGCTGATGCTGTCGCCGATGCTGGCGGCTGGGGCGATGGCGCTGTCCTCGGTCTTTGTGCTAAGCAACGCGCTGCGCCTGCGTCGCCTGCGCCCGGTCATGGACGAAGGGCAGGGCGCGCCCGCACACCCCTTGCAGGAGGCACACGCATGAACATCGGCGAGGTGGCAGAACGCTCGGGCCTGCCCGCGAAAACCATCCGGTATTATGAGGATATCGGCCTGATCCGCCCCGACCGGCGCGACAACGGCTATCGCAGTTTTGCTGAAACGCACCTGCACAAGCTGGCTTTTATCGGACGCGCCCGCGCGCTGGGGTTTACCATCGACGAATGCCGCACCCTCTTGGCGCTGTACGAGGACGAAGGCCGCAGCAGCGCCGAGGTCAAGCATCTGGCGCAGGATCACCTGGCCCGGATCGACGCCAAGATCGCCGAGTTGCAGGACATGCGCGCGACGCTGTCGCATCTGGTGCGGGCCTGCGCGGGCGACAACCGCCCCGATTGCCCGATCCTGAAAGGGCTGGCCAACCCCTGAGTGGCTGAAACGACAAAGCCCCCCGCGATGTCACGCGGGGGGCTTTGCGTTTTATCCTGCCTTGTGTGCAGGGCGGTTTACGCTGCCAGATCGAACCGGTCGGCGTTCATCACCTTGGTCCAGACCTTGACGAAATCACCCACGAATTTCGCGTGGCCGTCATCCTGTGCATAGACCTCGGCATAGGCGCGCAGGATCGAGTTCGACCCGAACACCAGATCGACGCGCGTCGCGGTCCATTTGGTGTCGCCCGATTGGCGGTCGACGATGGCATAGCTGTTCTTGCCGGTCGGCTCCCACTTGTTGCCCATGTCGGTCAGGTTGACGAAAAAGTCGTTCGTCAACGCGCCCACGCGGTCGGTGAAAACCCCGTGCCCGGTGCCGCCGTGGTTGGTGCCCAGCACGCGCATGCCGCCGATCAGGCAGGTCATTTCCGGCGCGGTCAGGCCCAGCAGTTGGGCGCGGTCCAGCATCAGTTCCTCGGGCGTGACGATATAGTCTTTCTTGAGGAAGTTGCGGAAACCGTCGGCCACCGGCTCCATGACGTCAAAGCTGTCGGCATCGGTCTGTTCGGCCAACGCGTCGCCCCGACCGGGTGCGAAGGGCACCGTGACGTCCATGCCGGCCGCCTTGGCTGCCTGCTCGATCCCGACATTGCCGGCCAGCACGATCACATCGGCCAGCGATGCACCGGTGTCGGCGGCAATCGGCTCCAGCACCGACAGGACACGCGCCAGGCGGTCAGGCTCGTTGCCTTCCCAGTCCTTTTGCGGGGCCAGACGGATGCGCGCGCCATTGGCACCGCCGCGCATGTCCGATCCGCGGAAGGTCCGCGCGCTGTCCCAGGCGGTCGCCACCATGTCGGCGATGCTCAGGTCGGTCGCGGCGATCTTTGCCTTGACTGCATCAACATCATAGCCGGTCGAACCCGCAGGCACCGGATCCTGCCAGATCAGGTCTTCGGCAGGCACGTCCGGCCCGATCCAGCGCACTTTCGGCCCCATGTCGCGGTGAGTCAGCTTGAACCATGCGCGCGCAAAGCAATCGTCGAAATAGGCCGGGTCGGCCATGAACTTTTCGCAGATCGCGCGATAGGTCGGGTCCATCTTCATCGCCATGTCGGCGTCGGTCATCATCGGCATGACACGCTTGGTCGGATCGGTGGCATCCACCGGCATGTCTTCTTCCTTGATGTCGACGGGCTGCCACTGGTTGGCACCGGCGGGCGATTTGGTCAGCTCCCACTCATAGCCGAACAGCAGCTTGAAATAGCCCATGTCCCACTTGGTCGGCTCGGTCGTCCATGCGCCCTCGATGCCGCTGGTGATCGCATTGGTGGCCTTGCCGTCGAGGTTGGCGTTCATCCAGCCAAAGCCCTGCGTTTCCAGACCGGCCGCCTCGGGCTCGGCGCCCAGCTTTTCGGCGTCGCCATTGCCATGCGCCTTGCCGACGGTGTGACCACCGGCGGTCAGGGCCGCGGTTTCCTCGTCGTTCATCGCCATGCGGGCGAATGTCTCGCGCACATGTGCTGCGGTCTTCAGCGGATCGGGCTGGCCGTTCACGCCTTCGGGGTTCACATAGATCAGGCCCATCTGCACGGCGGCCAGCGGGTTTTCCATCGTGTCGGGCTGCATCACGTCTTCGTAGCGGGTGTCCGACGGGGCCAGCCACTCCATCTCGGCACCCCAATAGGTGTCCTTTTCCGGGTGCCAGATGTCTTCGCGGCCAAAGGCGAAACCATAGGTTTTCAGCCCCATGTCCTCATAGGCGATGGTGCCCGCCAGCAGGATCAGGTCGGCCCAGCTGATCTTGTTGCCGTATTTCTTCTTGATCGGCCAAAGGATGCGGCGCGCCTTGTCCAGGTTGCCGTTGTCGGGCCACGAGTTCAGCGGCGCAAAGCGGATGTTGCCGGTGGCCCCGCCGCCACGACCGTCGGACAGCCGGTAAGTGCCCGCCGCGTGCCAGGACAGGCGGATCATCAGGCCGCCATAGTGGCCCCAGTCTGCCGGCCACCACTCCTGACTGTCTTTCAACAGCGCGTGCACATCGGCCTTCAGGGCGTCGAAATCAAGCGTTTCAAGCTCTTTGGCATAGTTGAAATCGGGGCCCAGCGGATTGGGCTTGGTGTCGTGCTGGTGCAGGATGTCCAGGTTCAGCGAATTGGGCCACCAGCTTACCACCGATGTCCCGGTGGCGGTGTTCCCGCCGTGCATCACCGGGCATTTGCCTGTCGGCATGTCGTTCCCGTCCATTTGGCTCTCCTTACTGTCTTGGTTTGCTATCTCTCATCACAAGGGCCTGCGGTTGCGAACCTGCGGGCGCGGTGCCCGGGTCGCAGCGATTCCCTTGTTCTGTCGAGCGTGACACTAACACTGGTTTGCATTAGAAAGAATTTGGAAATCGTAATGAATATGATAATCGTGGATTATGAATGGATTGACCCTGCGCCACCTTCGATACTTCGCCGCACTGGCCCGGCACGGCCATTTCGGACGTGCGGCGGCGGCCTGCTCGATATCCCAGCCCGCCCTGTCGGTGCAGATGAAAGAACTCGAGGCGCTGGTGGGCGCGCCGCTGATCGAACGCAGCACACGCCAGATCCGCCTGACCCGCCTGGGCGAGGCGCTGGCCGAACGCGCGCAGGACATCCTGCATGCGGTGGACGAGGTCGAGGATCTGGCCCGCGCGGCCAGCGACATGATGGCGGGTCGGCTGCGGATCGGGGTGATTCCCACCATCGCGCCCTATCTGTTGCCCGCGCTGATCAAGGATCTGACCCTGCGCTTTCCCGCGCTCGACATCCGCCCGCGCGAGGCGATCACCCAGACCCTGATCAACGAGTTGCTGGACATGACGTTGGACGTCGCCATCGTCGCGCTGCCGGTGTCCGAGCCGTCGCTGCACGAAGAGACGCTGTTTGACGAGGAATTCGTGCTGGTCCGCCCGCTGACCGACGCGGCCAAACCCGTTCCCCCCGCCGAACGCCTGCGCGAAATGCGCCTGCTGCTGCTGGAAGAGGGGCACTGCTTTCGCGATCAGGCGCTGTCGTTCTGCAACATCGGGCAGGCCACGCCGCGCGATCTGATGGAGGGCAGCACGCTGGCCACGCTGGTGCAGATGGTGGGCGTGGGCATCGGCGTGACACTGATCCCCGAAATGGCGGTCCAGACCGAAACCGGATCGGCCGCCGTCTCGGTCGCGCGGCTGGCGCGGCCACGCCCCAAGCGGCGCATCGGCATGGTCTGGCGCGGCACCTCGCCGCTGGCCCCGCATCTGGCGCAGATGGCCGAAACCCTGCGGCAGATGCATATGGCCGGGCGGATCGGTTCGCGCGCTCAGCCCGGCAGCAGCGAGATGGTCGATACCGTGGCCGCGGCCACCGCCTCTTCGGAATAGCACATCGGCACATAGTCGCCGCGCGCCCAGAGCGGGGCCAGATCGTCGTAATGCGCGGTGCCCGGCACGCCCGACTGTCCAGGCGCGTTGATCCAGACGCTGTTGTCCCACGCACCCACATCCACCACCATCCGCACCGACGCACCATTGCGCACGCGGAAATCCGACGCCTCGTAATGGGCCATCATCACCGTGCTGGAACTGCCGCCCTTGTCGAATGGCCCCACGTCGAACCCGGGCCGCACCGGCGTCAGCGCATGATCGAAATACCCCTTGTGCAGATCACCCCAGCGCCACTGTGCCGGATCGTCCCCGAACCGTGCGTTGGCGTCTGCCCAAGCGGCCTCCAGCGTCTGCGACAGAACCGCCGCGCGCGCCGCGTCATCGTCCAGACCCGCGCGCGCGGCCAGACCCGGATGCGCGCCTTCCAGCATCCTGACCGTGGTGGCGATGCTGCCCGCGCCAAAGAACCGGCGGAGGCCCATGTCGGGGGCGATCCGCTCCAGCAGCGCCGGGCGCAGGTGGCAAGACACCCACAGCTCGGCCAGCAGGGTGGCCGCGCTGTCGGTCGTCGCATGCCCGTCCCAGCCGCGCAGCAGATCGCGCGCCGCCGCCGGGGCACTCTCGGGGATCAGCGCGACCAGCCGCGTGACATAATCCGAAAACGTATCCGTCTGCAACGCGCAGGTGCTGGCGACGTCATGGCCGCCACCGGCCCCCAGAACATCCGTGATGCGCTTGGCGCGGTTGTCCTCCAGCCACTCGAACCCCACCGGGGCGGCGTCATGGTCCCAATATGCAGGCAGGTTCATTTCATTGGCCGACTGGACAAAGCCGGTATCGGGGTTCTCCACCCCCGGCAGATCGGCGGCGGTCATGTAGCCCGCCCATTCGAACCGCCCGTCGCCCGCCACCGGGGTCAGCCCGCGCCAGCCGGTGCGGCGCGGCACATAGGCCGCCGCCTGCCAGCCGATGTCGCCACCAGTATCGGCATAGACCATGTTGACCGAGGGCGCGCCCCAGGTCCGCAGCGCATCGCGGAACCCACCCAGATCTGTGGTGCGCATGGATTTCAGGCTGGCCATGTAGGGCGCGCTGCCCGGATCGGTGAACACCGTGCGCACGGCCAGCGCCAGGTTGCGCGCGCTGTCCTGCCAGACCACCGGACCATGCCGGGTGAACCACAGCGGCAGCGTCTGATCCGGGGCGCCCTTGACGGCAAACACCTCGTCCACGCGGGTCATGCTCTCGTCGCCATCCTCGTGGCGATAGCGTATGGGATCGCCGGGCAGGGTGTCATAGACCATGACATCCTCCTGATCCGCGACAAAGATGGTCAGGCTGAAGGCTGCCGTCCCGTTGTGACCGGCCATGATGCCGGGTGACGACGGCTCGCCCGCGCCGATGAGGTCCAGCCCAGGGGCTGTCAGATGGACCATATAGCGCAGCGACGGCGCGGCATGGGCGCGGTGCGGATCGCTGGCCATGATCGCGCGGCCGGTGGCGGTGTGGTCTGGTGCAATGGCCCAGTTGTTCGACCCTTCGGGCGGGGTTTCGCGCGCAACCACCGTCTTGCGCGGATCGACGGCAGACCAGAGGGCTGCATCCTCCAGCCGGGCGTTCAGGCGTTCAGGGCTGAAGGTCACAGGCGCGGTGGCCAGCTCGTAGACCGCCAGCGCATCGGGTGGCAGGTCGGCGGGATGGGCCACGGCCCATTCCTCGTCCGGCACGGGCGGGGTCAACGGTGCGCGCATCAGGTCGGCTTCGGGGTCTGCCAGCCCCTGCACGATCTTGCGCGCCAGTTCCGACGCGGCGTTGCGCGACAGGCAATGCGTGCGGATGCGCACCACATCCTCGGGCGCCCAGTGGGATGGTTTTGTGCCAAGCTCGGCAAACTCGGGCGGCAAGGGCAGGGTGCCCGCCAGCACCAGATCGACGCCCGCATTGATGCCTTGGGCAAAGGCGGTGCAGATGTCCTGCGCATCCGGGCCATAGGCCGCCCATTCCGGCCCCATGTCGCCGCGATACAGAAACAGCCGCGCCGCGCGGTCCTGCATCAGGTAGCCGGGGCCAAAGTCGGCCGCCAGCAGGCCCAGACCCCGCTTGCGCCACAGATCGATCTGCCACAGCCGGTCGCGCGCCGCGTTGAACCCTTGCACAAAAAACGCATCCCGCGTGCTGTCGGCGGTGATATGCGGCAGGCCCCAGCGGTCGATGCGGATGGTGGCAGGGGCGTGCAGGCCGGGCAGGGTCAGGTCGGTCATGGAAAGGTGCCTTTCAAAACTGGCTGATGGCGCGCGCCGCTTCCGAGGCGAGCGGGGCGAAATTCGCGGCAAAATCCTCGGGCGTCCATTCGGCCTGCGATCCGGCCACATGGATCGCCGCCAACGGCGTGCCGCCGGCATCCAGAACCGGAAAGCCCAAGGCGATCTCGCCGGTCAGGATCTGGCTGACCCCGACGGCAAACCCACGCTCGCGGGTTTGCTCGACCTTGGCAAGGATGTCGGGAATCCCGGTCACGGTGTGGGGGGTAAAGGGCTGCCTGTCGGATCGCTCCAGAATGTCGCGCACCCGGTCGTCGGGCAGTTTCGACAGAATCGCCCAGCCGCCCGAACTGCAAAACATCGGTACGCTGTGTCCCACCAGCGTGGTATAGAATGTCTGGCGCTTACTTTGCAGGCGAACCGCGTAAACAACGCGCAGATCATCGAATAGTGACAGATCCACCCGTTCGCGCACCGACTTGCGCAACTCCTGCAGCACCGGCGTCGCCCGCCGCACCAGAGGGTCCAGCCGCAGCACATCCAGCGTGTGATCCAGGATGCGGATGCCGGGCACGAACCCGTGGCCGGATGGATCGCGCCGGATATAGCCCAGGCTGCGCAGCGTATGCACCATTCGTTGGGCGGCGCTGCGGTCCACGCCTGCGGTCTGGGCGATCTGCGACAGCGACATGGGGCGGTCGGAATGGTGAAACACCGACAACACCTTCATGGCCCGCTCGACCCCGCGCACGAACAACGGATCGGTGCGCTGGTCCTCGGTCAGATCACGGGCACCGGGTTCGGCGCGGGTCGTGTTTCGCGTCATCCCGGGTATCCTCCGGCAATTACAAAGTTGACATAGGGTAAATCTGCACTCTACGCTCAGAGTACAATGCAAGTGTATCGCATTGCAATACACTTGGACGGACAGACGCGGTCGGCACGCGGCAAACAGGTGGGGAAGTTCATGACGCGCAGGGTGGCGCTGGCAGGGTTCCTGCACGAGACCAACACATTTGCGCCGACCCGCGCGCAGATGTCCGATTTCGTGCAAGGCGGTGGATACATGCCGATGGCGCGCGGGGCGGATGTTCTGACGCGCGGGCGTGGCATCAACCTCGGCATCGGCGGGGCGGTCGATCACGGCGCGTCGGAAGGCTGGGACATGGTGCCGATCCTGTGGGCCGGTGCGATCCCGTCGGCCCACGTGGCAAGCGACGCCTATGACAGCATCACGGACGAGATCATCGCGGGCCTGCGCGCGGCGGGTCCGCTCGACGGCGTGTTTCTGGACCTGCACGGTGCGATGGTGGCCGAACATGTCGAGGACGGCGAGGGCGATTTCCTGATCCGCGTGCGCGAGGCGGTGGGCCCGGACGTGCGTATCGCCTGTGCATTGGATCTGCATGGAAATATCACGCAGGAAATGGTCGATGCGGCGGATGTGCTGGTGGGATTCCGCACCTATCCCCATGTCGACATGGCCGAGACTGGACGGCGCGCCGCCGTGCAGCTTGACCTGCTGATGGATCGCGGCGTGCCAACGGCCAAAGCCTTCCGCCGCCTGCCTTTTCTGATCCCGATCGCCTGGCAAAGCACGCGGGCCGAACCCGCGCGCGGCATCTATGATCTGGTGGCCGAGTGCGAATCCGCGGCTGCTCCCAGCACCTCGTTCTTCTTCGGCTTTCCGGCCGCGGATTTCCCCGGCTGCGGCCCGACAGTGATCTGCTACGGCGACACGCAGGATGCCGCCAACGCCGCAGCCGATCGCATCCAAGCCGCTGTTCTGGCAGCAGAAACCGAGTTCGCAGGCCAGACGTTCGACCCCGACGCAGGCGTGCGCGAGGCGATGCGCCTGGCGCAGACCGCCACCCGCCCGATCGTCATTGCCGACACGCAGGACAATCCCGGTGCAGGCGGCGACAGCAACACCACCGGCATGCTGCGCGCGATGGTGGCCAATCGTGCCAGCGGCGCGCTTGGCAACATGGTCGACCCAAAGGCGGCAGCAGCAGCCCACAAGGCGGGCGAGGGGGCCGAGGTCGAGATCGCCCTTGGCGGGTTTTCGAACATCCCCGGCGATGCACCGTTTCAGGCGACTTTCATAGTCGAAACCCTGTCTGACGGGCAGTGCCACGCCACCGGGCCCTTCTATGGCGGTGCGCATCTGAATCTGGGCCCGTCCGCCTGCCTGCGCATCGGCGATGTGCGGGTGGTGGTGACCAGCCACAAGGCGCAGATGGCCGATCAGCAGATGTACCGCATGGTCGGCATCGACCCGACGGAACAGGCGATCCTCGTCAACAAGAGTTCGGTTCATTTCCGCGCTGATTTCGACACGATCGCCGAAACCATCCTGACCTGTACCGCCCCCGGGCCGATGCCGGTCAGCCCTGCCAGCCTGCCCTTTACCCGGCTTGCGCCGGGAATGCGGCTGGAACCGCTGGGCCGTGCCTTTCAACCGAAAGGGACCACGCCGGCGCACGCCTGAGTTCAAGAACCGCGCCATATAAAGGGTGTCAGACCCGGCGCAAAGATCAACCAACGGGAGACTAAGATGACCAAACGACTGAACCTGTCCCACCTGCCCAAGACGATGGGCGGTGCCCTGCGCCATTCGGCGATGGCCGTGGCGCTGCTGGGCTTTGCCGCGGCGGCGGCACCTTTGAGTGCAGAGACGCTGGTGGCGGTGAAACACTCGTCGCTGCGCGTGCTGGACCCGATCCTGACCACCGCCTACATGAGCCGCAACCACGGCTACATGATTTATGATACGCTGTTCGCGCTGGATGAAAACGTGGCCCCGCAGCCGCAGATGGTCGATACGTGGGAGGTGTCGGACGACGGGCTGACCTATACCTTCACCCTGCGCGAGGGTCTGATGTTCCACGATGGCGCACCCGTGACCGGCGAGGACGTTGCAGCCTCGATCGCACGCTGGGGCGAGCGGGATGGCATGGGCCAGGTCATGATGGAATTCGTCGACAGCATGAGCGGTGACGCCGACAACCCCAACCTGTTCATCATGCAGATGAAGGAACCCTATGGCCTGGTCATCGACAGCCTCGCCAAACCGTCGTCGAACGTGCCGTTCATCATGCCCGCGCGGCTGGCCGAAACCCCCTCGACCGAGGCAGTCCCCGAGCAGATCGGGTCCGGCCCCTTCAAGTGGGTCGAGGAAGAGTTCCAGCCCGGCGTCAAGGCGGTCTATGAGAAGTTCGAAGAGTATGTGCCGCGCGAGGAGCCTTCGAGCTGGGCGGCTGGCGGCAAGAACGTCAATGTCGACCGCGTGGAATGGGTGGTGTTTCCCGACGATCAGACGACGCTGAACGCGCTGATGGCCGGCGAGATCGATTATTGGGAAAGCCCGCCCAACGATCTGTTGCCGATCCTGGATGCCAACCCCGATATCAACACCCGCAACCTCAACATCCTTGGCTATCAGACGATCATGCGCCCGAACGCGCTGCATCCGCCGATGGACAACCCGCTGATCCGCAAGGCGGCCATCGCCTCGGTCTATCAAAAGGACGTGCTGGATGCGCTGGTGGGGGATCCGCAGTACTACAAGCTGTGCGGCGCGATGTTCGTCTGTGACACCCCGCTGGCGACCGAAGTCGGATCGGAAACCCTGACCACCGGCAATGGCAAGGAGATGGCCCAGCAACTGCTGGAAGAGGCCGGATATGACGGCACGCCGATCGTGATCATGCACCCCACCGACGTGGGCTCGCTGCGCACGCAGCCGGTTGTCGTGGCGCAGGCCATGCGCGATGTCGGCTTTACCGTCGATCTGCAGGCGATGGACTGGCAGACCCTCGTAGGTCGTCGCGCCAGCCAGGCCGAGCCAAGCGATGGTGGCTGGAACATGTTCATGACCAACTGGGTGGGCGCAGATGTGTTCAACCCGCTGGTCAACAACATGGTCAACGGTAAGGGCGCCGAAGGCGGCTGGTTCGGCTGGCCCGAAGTGCCCGAGATCGAGGAACTGCGGATGGAATACGCCACAGCGGGAACCCTGGAAGAGCAGCAGGAGATCGCTGCCAAGATTCAGGAACTGGCCTACGAAGAGGGCATGTATGCCCCCATCGGTCAGTACTTCATCCCCACGGCCTGGTCGACGAACCTTGAGGGCGTGCTGGACGGGCCCGCACCGTTCTTCTGGAACATCACCAAGAACTGATCCGTGATCTTTGGTTCCGCGCCACCGGCGGGTGGCGCGGACCTTTGTTTTTTCCTGCAATACCGCGCCGGGACGCTGCCCGCGCAATGAAAGGTCGTGCCGATGCTGGGCTATATCGTGCAACGTATCCTTGCCGCCATTCCCGTCATGGGGTTCGTGGCGCTGTTCGTATTCCTGATGCTGCGGCTGACGCCGGGCGACCCTGCGGCGATCATCGCCGGTGACACCGCGACGCCTGAACAGCTTGAGCGTATCCGCGATGCGCTGGGTCTGAACGATCCGCTGCACATCCAGTTCTTTTCGTGGGTCGCTGACCTGTTGCGTGGCGATTTCGGCGTTTCGGTGATTTCGAACCGGCCCGTTATCGACCTGATCGCGGCGCGGATGGAGCCGACGATCAGCCTGGCGCTGACCACGATCATCCTGTCGGTGCTGATCGCTGTGCCGCTGGGGGTGATCGCGGCCTGGAAACAGGGCACACTGATCGACAAGTTCGTGATGGTGATCTCGGTCCTGGGATTTTCCGTGCCGGTCTTTGTCATCGGTTATCTGATGATCTCGCTGTTCGCGATGCAGCTCAACTGGTTCCCGGTGCAGGGGTTCCGCCCCATCGGCGACGGGCTGGGCGACTTCCTGCACCGCATAGCATTGCCGACATTCACGCTGACACTGCTGTATATCGCGCTGATCGCACGCATCACCCGCACCTCGATGCTGGAGATCCTCGGCGATGACTATGTGCGCACGGCGCGCGCCAAGGGCCTGCCGGAATGGCGGGTGCTGACACGCCACGCGCTGCGCAACTGTTCGGTGCCGATCATCACCGTCATCGGCATCGGTTTTGCCCTGATCATCTCGGGCGTGGTGGTGACCGAAAGCGTGTTCAACCTGCCGGGGCTGGGCCGTCTGACCGTGGATGCGGTGCTGGCGCGGGATTACCCCGTCATTCAGGCGGTGATCCTGCTGGCCTCGCTGATCTACGTGGTGATCAACCTGCTGATCGACATCGCCTATGTGCTGCTTGACCCGAGGATCCGTTACGCATGACCGATCAATCCACCATATCCACAAGCGCGGCCAAGCCATCGCCGCTGTCACGCGCCCGCGACATCGTGTTTTCCAGCCCGGTGGTGTTCGTGGCGTCGATCGTGCTGACGATCATCGTGCTGGCCGCGATATTCGCGCCCTGGATCGTGCCGCATGATCCGGTACGGCTGACGCCGTCGCAGCGTTTGCAGGCGCCGTCCGACGTCTACTGGCTGGGCACCGATGCCTTTGGTCGCGACATGTTCTCGCGCGTGATCTATGGCGGGCGGATTTCGCTGGTCGTGGGGCTGGGGGCGGCGGTGTTCGCCGTGTTGTCGGGGCTGATCCTGGGTCTGCTGGCAGGCTACATCCGCTGGATGGATGCCGTGCTGATGCGCATGGTCGATGGCTTGATGGCGATCCCCAACATCCTGCTGGCGATTGCCATCGTGTCGCTGTGGGGGGCCGGTCTCTGGACCGTGCTGATTGCCATCACCATCCCCGAGGTGCCACGCGTCGTCCGGCTGGTCCGGTCGGTCGTGCTGTCCGCGCGCGAAGAGCCGTATGTCGAGGCGGCCATCGCCGCGGGCTCGTCCACCTTCCTGATCATGCGGCGGCATCTGCTGCCCAACACCATCGCGCCGTTGATCATTCAGGGCACCTATATCTGCGCCTCTGCCATCCTGGTCGAGGCGATCCTGTCGTTTCTCGGCGCAGGCATCAGCCCCGAAACCCCAAGCTGGGGCAACATCATGGCCGAGGGGCGGATCTATTTCCAGATCAACCCGGGCATCGTTCTGTGGCCCGGTCTGGTGGTGTCGCTGGCCATTCTGGCCATCAACCTTCTGGGGGACGCGGTGCGTGACGCGCTGGATCCGCGCATGGCAAAACGGGGGATCGACAGATGAGCGATACACTTCTGGACATCCGCAACCTGCGCATCGCGCTGGAAGGCAATCCCGACAATCAGGTGGTCAAGGGGCTGAACCTGTCGATCGAACCGGGGCAGACCACCTGTCTGGTGGGCGAATCCGGCTCGGGCAAGTCGCTGACCGCACTTGCCACGATGGGCCTGTTGCCCAAGGTGCTGCAACCCATCGAAGGGTCGATCAGGATCAAGGGCGAGGACATCCTGAACGCCTCGCCCCAGCGGCTGCGCAAGCTGCGCGCCACGGCGATGTCGATGATCTTTCAGGAGCCGATGACAGCGCTGAACCCGGTCGCCCGCGTCGGTCAGCAGATCGAGGAGGTGCTGGAGTTTCATTCCGACATGAGCCAGTCGGCCCGAAAGAAACGTGCGCTGGAGATGATGGAGGCGGTGCACCTGCCCGATGTGGAAAAGATGTATCGCAGCTTTCCGCACCAGTTGTCGGGCGGGCAGCGGCAGCGCATCATGATCGCGATGGCGCTGATCATGCGGCCGCAACTTCTGATCGCGGATGAACCGACAACCGCCCTTGATGTGACCACGCAGGCGCAGATCCTGTCGCTGATCCGCGAGCTGCGCGAGGATCAGGGAACCGCCGTTCTGTTCATCACCCACGACATGGGCGTGGTGTCTGAAATCGCGGATACGGTCACCGTGCTGCAACTGGGCGAAGAGATGGAGACGCAGCCGATCGACCAGTTGCTGCGCCATCCGCGCACCGATTACACCCGCGACCTGCTGCGCGCCGTGCCCAGCCATGTGCCGCGCCCGCCCAGCCCGGCGGCGTCGGACAAGGTCGTGCTGAGAACGAAAGACCTGTGCAAGACCTATGGCGGTGGCGGGTTCCTCAGCCGCTCGCGCGAGGTGCACGCCGCTCAAAGCGTGAACCTGTCGGTCACGCAGGGCCGCACGCTGGGTATCGTGGGCGAAAGTGGCTCGGGCAAATCCACCGTGGCACGCTGCATCATGCGGCTGATCGACCCGACATCGGGGGAGATCATGGTGGGCGGCGAGGATATCGCCACCATGAGGCAAAGCGATCTGAAACAGCGCCGCAGCAAGATCCAGATCGTGTTCCAGGATCCCATGCGCTCGCTCAACCCCCGGCTGGAGGTGGGCGACTCGATCATCGAAGGCCCGTTGAATTTCGGTGTGCCACGCGCCAAGGCGATGGAGCGTGCGCGCGAATTGCTGGAACTGGTGGGCCTGCCGGCCACCGCCATCGACCGCTTTCCGCACCAGTTTTCCGGCGGTCAGCGGCAGCGTATCGCGATTGCGCGCGCGCTGGCGGTCGATCCCGACATTCTGGTGGCGGACGAGGCGGTGTCGGCGCTGGACGTCTCGGTGCAGGCGCAGGTGCTGGACCTGCTGGCCGAATTGCAGCAACGTCTGGGCCTTGGCATCCTGTTCATCACCCATGATCTGGGCGTCGCGGCGCAGATCTGCGACGAGGTGATGGTGATGCAATACGGCCGCGTCGTCGAATACGGCCCCGCTGGGCAGGTGCTAGGCGATCCACAGCAGGACTATACCAAGGCACTGCTGTCCGCCGCCCCAGGCCGGCACTGGGATTTCGCCAATTTCCGACCCTTTTCCGAAGGCCCCGCCGCAGATGCGGTGCACGGCTGAGGCACAACAACACACAACCCGAAAGGACCATCCATGCCCGTTCTCCCCGTGATCGCGGACAGCACAGACGAGCTGACCGAGATCTTCAAGGATCTGCACGCCCATCCCGAAATCGGGTTTACCGAGACGCGCACCGCGCAGGTGGTGGCCGAAAAGCTGCGCGCCTATGGCGTGGACGAGGTGCACACCGGTATCGCGAAAACCGGCGTCGTGGGCCTGATCAAGGGCAAGGGAGGTGGCACCCGCCGGATTGGCTTGCGCGCGGATATGGATGCGCTGCCGATCGACGAGCGGACAAACCTGCCCTATGCGTCCAAAACCGAAGGCGTGATGCATGCCTGCGGCCATGACAGCCACACCACCATGCTGCTGGGCGCGGCGAAACATCTGGCCGCGACGCGCGATTTCGACGGCACAGCAGTGGTCATCTTTCAGCCCGCCGAAGAGGGCCTTGGCGGGGCGCGCGGCATGCTGGCCGAGGGGCTGTTCGACAAGTTCCCCTGTGACGAGGTCTATGGCATGCACAACTCGCCCAACGGCCAGCCGGGCACCGTGGGCATCTGCAAGGGCGCGGCGATGGCGGGTGCCTCGTTCTTTGACATCAAGATTCAGGGGCGGGGCAGCCATGCCGCCATGCCGCAGCACTCGCGCGATCCGCTGGTGATCGCGGCGATGCTGGTGGCGCAGATCCAGACCATCGTGGCGCGCAACGTGGCGCCGCTGGATGCCTGCGTGTTCTCCGTCACGCAAAGCCATGCCGGCAGCGCCTACAACATCGTGCCCGACACCGCCACGCTGGCCGGCACGATCCGGTATTTCAAGGACGAGGTGCGCGAGATTGCCGAATCCCGCCTGCGCGACCTGTGCGACGGCATGGCCAAGGCGTATGGAGTCGAGATCGAGCTGGACCTGCGCAACATATTCGACGTGCTCATGAACGATGACGCGCTGTCGGATGCCTATATGGAGGCGGCGGCGGATATCGTCGGGGTCGAGAACATCAGCGACACGGACGAGCCCGCGACAGGCTCGGAGGATTTCGCCGACATGCTCAAGGTCGTGCCGGGCGCCTATTGCCGGGTCGGGCACGCGGGCACGCTGCCGCTGCACAACCCCGGTTTCGTGCTGGACCCGTCGGTTCTGCCGGTGGGGGCGTCGATCATGGCGCGCATTGTCGAACGCCGGTTGGCGATGGCAACGGAGGTGGCGGCATGAGCATGGACCCGCTGAAACTGCCGTTCGACGCGGATGAGATGCTGGCCGGGCTGCGGCCCTGGATCGAATGCGAAAGCCCCACCCATGATGCGGCAGCGGTGGACCGGATGATGGATCTGGCCGCCTATGACCTGGCGCAGATGGCGCAGGTCGAGCGCATTCCGGGGCGGCTGGGCTTTGGCGGATCGGTCCGGGCGAGGTTCCCGCACCCGAAGGCGGGCGAGCCTGGGGTGCTGATCCTGGGCCATATGGACACGGTGCACCCGGTCGGCACGCTGGCGAAACTGCCGTTCAGGCGCGAGGGCGACATCTGCTATGGCCCCGGCATCATGGACATGAAGGGCGGCAACTATGCCGCGACCGAGGCGCTGCGCCAGTTGATCCGCGCGGGCATGGAAACGCCGCTGCCGGTGACGGTGCTGTTCACCCCCGATGAAGAGGTCGGCACGCCCTCGACCCGCGAGCTGATCGAGGCGGAGGCCGCGCGCAACAAATACGTGCTGGTGCCCGAGCCCGCCCGCGACGACGGCGGCGCAGTGATCGGGCGCTATGCCATCGCGCGGTTCAACCTGATGACCAAAGGACGGCCCAGCCATGCCGGCGCGCGCCTGTCCGAAGGGCGCAGCGCGATTGCCCTGATGGCGCGCAAGCTGCTTGAGATCGAGGCGATGACCGGCGAGGACTGCACCTTCAGCGTCGGGGTGATCCATGGCGGGCAATGGGTGAACTGCGTGTCGTCGCTGTGCGAGGGGCAATCGCTGAGCATGGCCAAGACGCAGAAGGATCTGGACGATGGCGTGGCGCGGATGATGGCGCTGGCCGGCGAAGAGAACGGGGTGGAGTTCCGCATCACCCGTGGCGTCACCCGGCCCGTGTGGGAGCCTGACCATCCCGGCACCATGGCGATGTTCGAGATGGCCAGGGAAATTGCCGCCGAGCTGGGGTTCGAGCTGACCGGATCGAGTTCGGGCGGCGGTTCGGACGGCAATTTCACCGGCGCGATGGGTATTCCCACGCTGGATTCGCTGGGCGTGCGGGGCAAGGGGTTGCACACGCTGACCGAACATATCGAAGTGGCCAGCCTGCCCGAGCGCGGCAAGCTGATGGCGGCGATGATGATGCGGCTGACGTGACCAGCCTGACCTGATCTGAAGGAGCGCGCGTTCCGCGCGCGCTGTGGGCGCATCGCGGTCGCGATGCGGAATGAGGGGGCGTTGCCCCCTCAAACTCCCCCGGGATATTTCCGGAGAGAGGAAGGATCAGACCTGTCGTCGGTCGCGCGCCTGCGTGCCGAGGGTGGCCGGGTCTATCGTGGCGATCGCGTCGAGATCGGCGATCAGCAGCGCCTCGCCCCGGCCCGCGCTGGCAAGGGGCTGGGCATCGGGGCCGGTGATGACGGATTTGCCGCCATAGCTCAGCCCGTTTTCGGTGCCGCAGAAATTGGCATAGGCGATGGTGATGCGGTTTTCGGCGGCGCGGGCGGGCACCAGCGTGTCGGCCACCAGATCGAAGCCCGCCGGATTTGCCGTGGGCACCAGCAACAGGGTGACGCCCCGGTCGGCCAGCGCCTGCACATGGTGGGCGAATTCCACGTCATAGCAGATCAGCACGGCGGCGCGCCGGCCCTCCAGATCGAAGCTGCAGTGGCTGTCGCCGGGGGTGAAGGCCGTGTTCTCCATCGGGCCGAAAAGCTGGATCTTGCGGTAATGCGCCAGCACCGCGCCGGATGCGTCAAGGCAGGTGGCCGCGTTGTAGAGCGTGTCGCCCGCGCGCTCGGCCCAGCCGATGGTCAACCCGCAGCCATGGCTGCGGCACAGATCGGCCAGCCGTTTCTGCCAGTCGCCGCCCTGCGGCTGGGCCAGATCGGCAAAGCGGTCGGGCTGGTTGTAGCCGGGCAGGAACAGTTCGGGCATCACGGCCATCCTGGCCCCGCCTGTCGCCGCCGCGGACAGAACCCGCGCGATCACCTCGAAGGCGCGGTCGATGTCTCCGGCGGGCGAGGGGCCCTGGTAGAGGGCAAGTTTCATGCGTCTTCCTGCTGGCGCTGCTCTGCGCCTTGATAGGCCATGTAGTCGCGCTGGATCGCGATCTGGTCGGCCACATATTTGGCGTCGTGCCAGACGCCCCAGATGAAGGACGACCCGCGCCGCGATTGCCATGGCAACCCGATGAAATAGACCCCCGGTGTGCGCGAAACGCCGCGCGTGTGCAAGGGGCGGCCGCGATCATCGTAGGTGTCGGCCTGCAACCAGCCATAGTCGAGCGCATAGCCGGTGGCCCAGAGGATCGTGGTGATCCCGGCCTGTGCCAGGTCAAGCTCCAGCACCGGGTCGGTGACGCAGGGTGGATCGGCGGGGATGTCGCGGGCCTGCGGCTCGGGCGGCAGATCGGCACCGTTGGAGGTGACCCAGGCGTCGGCCTCGTCGAGCACCGACAGGTAATTGGCGTCGCCCTTGTGCAGGTTGTCGGCCAGATCGGGGGCAAAGCGCATCTTGCCGTCCCGGTAGCTTTCGGTGCGGCCCACCAGCGTCATGCCCTGGTTGGCCAGCTTGCGGAACTCGATCGTCTTGCCGCCATCGGCCCCGCTGACCGCGATGGTGACATGCTCGGCGCCCGCCGCCGGTGTGTCGGCGTTCCATTTGCCCAGCACGCCCAGCCACCAGACGAAATCGCGCCCGCGATAGCTGCGCGGGGGGCGGTCGTGGGGGCCCACCGACAGATACACCTGCCGGCCCGAACGCATCAGTTCCTCGGCGATCTGCACGCCGGACGAGCCTGCGCCCACTACCAGCACCGCGCCCTGTGGCAACTGGCCGGGGTTGCGGTAGGCGTTGGAATGCATCTGCGTCACCGGCGCGTCCTGTGGCACGATGGGCGGAATGATGGGCCGCTGGAACGGGCCGGTGGCGGCGACCACGGTCTGCGCCTCGATCACGCCATCCGAGGTTTCGACGCGAAAGCCCTGCCGCCCGTCCAGCGGTGCGGCGCGCGTCACCTCGACCCCGGTGCGGATCGGCGCGCCTATTTTCCGGGCATAGGCGACGAAGTACTCTGCCACGCTTTCCTTGTCGGGAAAGTCATCGGGGCCGCAGGAAAAGTCGCGGTTGGGAAAGCGGTCGTGCCATGCCGGGCCGTTGGCGACCAGCGAGTCCCACCGTTCGGAGCGCCAGCGTTCGGCGATGCGGTGGCGTTCCAGCACGAGGTGGGGGATGTTGTGGCTGCTCAGATGCTCGCTCATCGCGATGCCTGCCTGACCGCCGCCCACGACGACCGTGTGTGTCTTTTCCATGCCACCTGTCCTTTTTCGAATTGCTTGACGGGTAGGGTAAGGCAGGGGGCGCATTGCCAAAAATACTGTTTGGTGAAGCATTGGTTGGGCATACGCTAAGATGCCTTAGCCAAGCCCTAAGCGGTACTGAGGCTATCCATGCTTGGCACGCGCGGTCAAAAGTCGGATCGTCGGGTGACACGACCGGGGACAGCAACCGATGGCCAGGGACATTTCCGAAAGCACCATACTGGACGGGCTGCGCGCAGCGGCCAATGCGCCGTTCGAACAGGCGCGCGCGATGCCGCCCGAGGTCTATACCACCGATGCCTTTCTGGCGCTTGAGACGCAGCACATCTTTGCGCGTGACTGGTATTGCGTGGGGCGCGCGGATCAGCTGGCCAATCCGGGCGACTACCTGACCTGCGATCTGGCAGGGCAACCTGTGGCGGTGATCCGCGATCAGGGCGGGATGTTGCGGGCCATGTCGAACGTGTGCCTGCACCGGATGTCCACGCTGCTGCAAGGTAGCGGCAACACCCGCAGTATCGTGTGCCCCTATCATGCCTGGACCTACAACCTGGATGGCAGCCTGCGCGGGGCGCCCGCGATGACGCAGAACGAAGGGTTCTGCAAGGATGCCTATCGCCTGCCGCACCTGCGCTGCGAAGAGTGGCTGGGCTGGGTGTTCATCACGCTGAACCCCGACGCGGTGCCGGTGGCCGAGCGGCTGGCCGGCCTTGAGGCGATGATCGCGGGCTATGAAATGGCGCGCTATACTCAGGCGTTTTCCGAGGAGCATGTCTGGAACACCAACTGGAAGGTGCTGGCCGAGAATTTCATGGAAAGCTATCACCTGCCGGTCTGTCACTCGGGCACCATCGGGGGGCTGAGCAAGCTGGAAGAGATGGTCTGCCCGCCCGGGCAGGCGGGGTTCAATTACCATACCATCCTGAAGGACGAGAGCCTGCGCATCGCCTGCGCGCATCCGTCCAACGACCGGCTGAGCGGCGATGCGCGGCGGATGACCTATCTGATCGCGGTCTACCCCTCGCTGCTGATCACGCTGACGCCGGGGTATTTCTGGTACCTGTCGCTGCTGCCCAAAGGGCCGGGGCAGGTGCATATCCGCTTTGGCGGCGGCATGTCGGATGATTTTGCGGGCGATACCGATGCGGATGCGAATTTCGCGGATCTCAAGACGCTGCTGGACGACGTGAACATCGAGGATCGCGGCTGCACCGAAAAGGTGTTTCGCGGGCTGTCCTCGCCGATGGCGCGGGCGGGGCATCTGTCGCATCTGGAACGGCCGAATTATGATTTCGCGCGGTATCTGCTGGGGCGGATCGAAACGGGGCAAGAGGCAGGGGCACAGCATGGCACATGAACGGATACGCAAATTCAACACGCGCGAGACCTATCCCGAACAGAATCTGGACAATGATCTGGCGCAGGCGGTGGTCACCACGGGGGGGCGGATCGTCTGGCTGCGCGGGCAATGCCCGCAGGAGCTGGATACGGCGCAAAACATCGCCAGCCATGACCCGGTGGAGCAGACCCACAAGGTGATGCAGAACATCCGGCAGTTGATCGAAGAAGCGGGCGGCAGCATGGAGCATCTGGTCAAGGTGGTGGTCTATATCACCGACGTGCGCCACCGCGAGGCGGTGTATCGCACCATGGGCGAGTATATCCGCGGCGTGCATCCGGTCTCGACCGGGCTGGTGGTTCAGGCGCTGGCGCGGCCCGAGTGGCTGGTCGAGATCGACGGCACGGCGGTCATTCCCGATTGAGGGCGGGCTGGGGGCGCTGCCCCCGTCCTCGTTCCGAGGACTCCCCCGGGATATTTTCAGAGAGAGGAAACACATGACGTTCTCACTGGTGGCGCGCTGTGCGAAGACGGGCATGTTCGGGGTGGCGATCTCGTCATCCTCGCCTGCGGTGGCGGCGCGCTGTGCCTATGCGCGGGCAGGGGTGGGGGCGGTCGCGTCGCAGAACGTGACCGACCCGACGCTGGGGCCGCTGGCGCTGGACATGATGGCGGGGGGCATGGGCGCGGACCAGGCGGTGGCCGAGGTGCGGCGGCGCGGGGCCTTTATCGAGTACCGGCAGGTTCTGGTGGTGGACGGATCCGGGCAGACGGGCATTCATTCCGGGCCGAATTCTTTGGGGATATGGACGCAGGCGCAGGGGCCGGATGTGGCCTCGGGCGGGAACCTGCTGGCCAATGACTGCGTGCCGCAGGCCATCGTTGACGGCTTTCTGGCCAGCTCCGGCCATCTGGGCGACCGGCTGATTGCCGCGCTGCGTGCCGGGCTGGCGGCGGGGGGCGAGGCCGGGCCGGTGCATTCGGCGGGCCTGATGTTGGTCGACCAGGTGCCATGGCCTGTGGCCGACCTGCGCTGCGACTGGACCGAAGGCTGCCCGATCGAGGCGGTGGCGCGGGCGTGGGAAGTCTACAAACCCCAGCTTGATGCCTATGTGCAGCGCGCGCTGGACCCGCGGGCCGCCCCGTCCTACGGCGTACCCGGCGACGACTAGCGCCGCTTGCCAACGGTCGCGCGCGCGGTCACTCTGATCCCATGACATCGGATGGGGATCGGGGATGCTGAGGTACACCCTGCGGCAGCTGGAATATTTCGTCGCCGTGGGCGAGGCAGGCAGCATCGCGCGGGCGTCGGAACGGATCAACGTCTCTTCGCCTTCGATTTCCGCCGCGATCACGCAGCTGGAGCAGGAGTTCGGGCTGCCGCTGTTCGTGCGCCAGCATGCGCAGGGCCTGTCGCTGACCCAGGGCGGGCGACAGATGCTGGAACAGGCGCGCGTGGCCCTGCGCGAGGCGGGCGCGCTAATGGATATTGCAGGCGACATCGCGGGCACGGTGCGCGGGCCGATGGCGGTGGGCTGTCTGGTGACATTCGCGCAGATCGTCCTGCCCACCCTGCGGCGCGGGTTCGAGGCGACGTTTCCCGATGTGCGCCTGCGCCAGCTGGAGCTGAACCAGCTTGAGATCTTCAGCGCGCTGCGCCGGTCGGAAATCGACGTGGCGCTGACCTATGACCTTGAGGTGCCTGCCGATCTGCGCTTCGACCCGCTGCTGACCCTGCCGCCCTTTGCGCTGGTGGACGAGGGGCACGCGCTGGCAGGGCGCGACAGGGTGACGGTGGCGGATCTGAAGGATCATCCGATGGTGCTGCTGGATCTGCCGCTGAGTTCCGACTATTTTTTAAGCTTTTTTGCCGAGATCGGCGTCAAGCCGATGGTGGCCGAGCGCACCCGCGACATGGCGGTGATGCGCAGCATGGTGGGCAACGGCTTTGGCTATTCCATCGCCAATGTCCGGCCGCTGAACCCGCTGTCGCCCGATGGCAAGCCGTTGCGCTTCATCCCGATCGCCGGGCCGGTGCGGCCCTTGCAGATGGGGCTGCTGATGGCGCGCGATGCGACCAAATCCAACGCGGTGCGCGCCTTTGGCGAGCATGCCCGCGCGGCGGTGACGCAAGGCGGCTGGCCCTCGATCGGGGCGATCGCGGTGACCGCGCCTTAGCCTGCGCCTAAGCGGTGCTTTCGCAGGGGGTTCTTGGCCTTCCGCGCGCCGTGGCTATCCTGCCCCGAACCCAGCCAGAGGAGCCTGACCTTGCGCGATCCCCGCTATGACATCCTGTTTCAGCCGCTGACCATCGGGCCGGTGACGGCCAAGAACCGTTTCTACCAGGTGCCGCATTGCAACGGAGGCGGCTATCGCGATCCGTCGGCGGCGGCAGAGATGCGCGGGATCAAGGCGCAGGGCGGCTGGGGCGTGATCTTCACCGAGCAGTGCGAGATGCACCATACATCCGAGATCACGCCGTTCATCGAACTGCGCCTGTGGGAGGACAAGGATATCCCCGGGCTTGCGCGCATGGCGGGCAAGATGAAGGAACACGGCGCGCTGGCGGGCATCCAGCTGGCCTATTCCGGGGTGAACGGCCCCAACCTGTACACGCGCGAGGTGCCGCTGGCCGTGTCGGCCATGCCGATCCGCACCTTCACCAACGATCCGGTGCAGGCCCGCGCCCTGAGCAAGGACGAGATCCGCGACCTGCGGCGCTGGTTCGTCAATGCTGCGAAACGCTCGCAAACGGCGGGGTTCGACCTGATCTGCCTGTATGGCGCGCACGGGTTTGGAATCTTTCAGCATTTTCTAAGTCGCGCCACCAACCAGCGCGATGATGAATACGGCGGCAGTCTGGAAAACCGCGCAAGATTCGCGCGCGAGGTGGTGGCCGATATCCGCGATGCGGTGGGCGACACCATGGGCATCACCATGCGCGTGTCACTGGACGAGACGATTGGCGAGCTTGGCTTTTCCAACGCCGAGCTGCGCGATTTCATCGAGATGAACCGCAACCTGCCCGATATGTGGGACCTGGCCCATGGCACGTGGGAAGAATGTTCCGGCCCGTCGCGGTTCAAGGACGAAGCCGCGCAGGAGCAGCTTGTGCGCGGTATCCGCGAGCTGACCGACCGGCCCGTGGTGGGCGTTGGCCGCTTCACCAGCCCCGACGTGATGGCGCGGATGATCCGCAGCGGCACGCTGGATGCCATCGGCTGTGCGCGACCCTCGATCGCCGATCCGTTCCTGCCAAAGAAGATCGAGGAAGGCCGGATCGAGGATATCCGCGAATGCATCGGCTGCAACATCTGCATCACCGGCGACATGACCATGAGCCTGAGCCGCTGCACCCAGAACCCCACCTTCATGGAGGAGTGGCGCAAGGGCTGGCACCCCGAACAGATGAACACCAAGGGCGACAGCGCCTCGGTGCTGGTGGTTGGGGCCGGGCCAGCGGGGCTGGAGGCCGCGCGCGCGCTGGGTCTGCGCGGCTATGACGTGGCGCTGGCCGAGGCGGGAACCGAGCTGGGCGGGCGGCTGGTGGGCGAGCGCAAGCTGCCGGGCCTGTCGGCCTGGGGCCGCGTGGTGGATTACCGCCAGTACCAGATCAGCCAGCGTCCCAACGTGGAGGTCTATTTCGACAGCGCGCTGGATGCCGAAGGTATCCTTGAGTTCGGGTTCGAGAACATCTGCATCGCCACCGGGGCCAGGTGGCGGCGCGATGGCGTCAGCCGTCAGCATGTGGTGCCGATACCGATCGATCCGGCGACGCCGCTGTTCACCCCCGATGACATCATGGCGGGGCAGGTGCCGCGCGGGCGCGTGGTGATCTATGACGACGATCACTACTACATGGGCGGCGTGATGGCCGAACTGCTGGTGCAGGCGGGCTGCGAGGTCAGCATCGTCACGCCCTCGGCCTATCTGTCGGACTGGACGGTGAACACGCTGGAGCAGCACACCATCCATCGCAGGCTGGTGGGGATGGGGGTGGATATCGTGCTGAACCGGGGGGTGGTGGAAATCGGCAAGGGGCATGTGGTGTCGAACTGCACCTATACCGACAGGCTGCGCGAGATCGGCTGCGATGCGGTGGTGATTGTTGCCTCTAAAGCATCGAACACCGGGGTTTACGACGACCTGCTGGCGCGGCAGGCGGACTGGGCGGATGCGGGCATCAGATCGGTGCGCATCATCGGGGATGCCGAGGCTCCGGGGCCGATTGCCTGGGCCACCTATGCCGGGCACCGCTATGCGCGCGAACTGGACATGGCCGACATCGGCGATGACCTGCCGTTCCGGCGCGAGATCACGGGGCTGGCCGCACAATGACCGACCCGCTGTTTCCATTTCCGCAGGCTGCCACGCGAAGGATGCTGGACTGGACCGGCGCGCGCATCGCCGATGGCCCGGACCCCAAGCATGGCGCGCAGAGCTTTGCCGCGCTGGAGCCTGCGCTTGGCGGATCGATCACCGAAGGCGGGATGGACCCGGCGCAGGCGTTCAGGCTGTTCACCGACACCATCGTGCCCTCGACCCGGCCCTTCGGGCATCCCACAAGCCTGTCCTTCGTCGCCTCGGCCCCCAGCCGCGCTGCGCTGAGCTTTGATGCCGCCCTTGGCGCGGCGGGTATCTTTGCCGGCAACTGGGACGGGGGCGCAGGGGCGATCCACGCGGAAAATCAGGCGTTGCGCTGGCTGGCCGATCTGGCGGGCTGGCCCGCGCAGGCGGGCGGCGTGTTCGTCGCGGGCGGCACGCTGGGCAACCTGTCGGCGCTGCATGCGGCGCGCGAATGGCGGTCGGGGCAGGGGCCACGGCCTGACCGATGGGCGATCCTGTGTTCAAGCGAGGCGCACAGCAGCATCATGGCGGTGGCGCGGGTGATGGATGTGGATGTGATCGTGGTGCCCGCCGATGACACGGGGCGGATGGATGGCGACACGGCCGCCGCCTCTCTGACGCCTGCGGTCTTTGCCATCGTTGCCAATGCCGGGGCCACCAATTGCGGGGCCGTGGATGATATCGCCGGGCTGGCCGATCTGGCCGAGGCGCATGCGCTGTGGCTGCATCTGGACGGGGCCTATGGCGGGGCGGCGTTGGCCGATCCGGGGCAGCGCACGCTGTTCGACGGGATCGAGCGCGCGCACAGCCTGATCGTGGACCCGCACAAATGGCTGTTCGCGCCCTATGACAGCTGCGCGCTGGTCTACCGTGATGCGGGGCATGGGGCTGCGGCGCATGGTCAGCAGGCGGTGTATCTGGACACGGTGGACAAGACGCACTGGAACCCGTCGGATTACGCGCTGCACCTGACGCGGCGGGCGCGGGGCCTGCCGCTTTGGTTCTCATTGGCGGTGCATGGCACGCGCGCCTATGCCGCCGCGATTGCCCGCACGCGGTCGGTGGCAGACCAAATCGCGGCCGGCATTGACGCCCTGCCGGGGCTGGAGCTGATCCTTGGCCCGCAACTGACGGTGATCCTGTTCCGGCCTGTGGGCATGGACGAGGCGCAGATGGTGGCATGGGCCGAAGCGCACCGCCGGTCCGGCGCGCTGCTGTGCCTGCCCACACGCTGGCGCGGCGAGATGGTGTTTCGCCTGTGCATCGTGAACCCCGAAACCGACCCCGATCAGGTGCTTTCGGTGCTGGGAACGCTGGGCGCATGACCCGCACGATCGAGATACTTGAAAGGCTGGTCGCCTTTGACACGGTCAGCGACCGCAGCAACTTGCCCCTGATTGGCTATGTGCAGGAATTTCTGCAGGGGCTGGGATTTGCTGTGACCCGCGTGGCCGATCCGACCGGCGACAAGGCCGGGCTGTTCGCCCGTATCGGCCCCGAGGGCGCGGGCGCGCTGCTGTCGGCGCATACCGATGTGGTGCCGGTGGCGGGGCAGGCATGGACTCGCGCGCCCTTTGCCCTGACCGTGGAAGATGACCGCCTCTACGGCCGGGGCACCACGGATATGAAGGGGTTTCTGGCCGCCATGCTGGCCGCATGCGAAGTTGCGGCGCAGGCCCCGCTGCGCGAGCCGCTGAAGCTGGCGATCTCCTATGATGAAGAGGTGGGATGCCTTGGCATCGCGCATATGATCGGCGGGCTTGAGGCCGCGATTGGCCGCCCGCGCGCCTGTATCGTGGGGGAACCGACGCAGATGCGGGTGGCGATCGGGCACAAGGGCAAGCAGGCGCTGCGCGCTGTGTGTCACGGGCAGGCGGGGCATTCCGCGCAGGCCCCGCAGTTCACCAATGCGCTGCATCTGGCTGCCGGTTTCATCACTGAGGTGCGCGGGCTTCAGGATTGGCTGGCCGCGCATGGCGCGCAGGATGCGGCCTATGATGTGCCCTACAGCACGGTGCATGTGGGGCGTCTGACCGGGGGCACCGCGCTGAACATCGTGCCCGACCGGGCGGACATGGCGCTGGAGTTCCGCCATCTGGCCGGTGACAGCCCCGATGACCTGCTGGCGCGTATCATGGCGGCGGCCGGGCGGGCCGCGGCCCCCTTTGGCGATGCGGGGCAAATTGAGGTCGAGCCGCTGACCGCCTATCCCGGTCTTGCCACCGCGCCGGATGCGCCCGTGGTGGCATGGGCGCAGGACCTGGCCGGTCAGACGGGCATAACCAAGGTGGGATTCGGCACCGAGGCCGGGTTTTTCGACGCCCTTGGCATCCCGGCGGTGGTCTGCGGGCCGGGGTCCATGACCGGGCAGGGGCACAAGCCGGACGAGTTCATCACCCACGATCAACTGGCGCAATGCGACCGGATGCTGGCACGAGTGGTGGACAGCCTGTGCTGAGCGATCTTTGCATCGCCCTGATTTTGCGCAGCGCGCCTGAAATTTGGGCAAGGCATCGTGAAAAACGCACCCCTGTCGCATCTTGCCTCTGGGGTCTGCCTTAGCCTGCGGCTAACAGCGGCTGAGGCACACAGTTCTTCGAAAAATCCGACCTGCTTTCTATGCTCGGACAACATGTTAACGGATGGGGACACTCCTTTGGCCAGCGAACCACCAGCCGCCATCGACGTGCGCGACGCGGTCAAACGCTATGGCGATTTCACCGCGTTGAAACGCATTTCGCTGACCATCGCGGATAACGAATTCTTCACGCTGCTGGGGCCATCGGGCTGCGGCAAGACCACGCTTTTGCGCATGATCGCCGGGTTCGAGGACGTGACCGAAGGCGCCATCCTGCTTTACGGCGATGCCATCGCGGCGCTGCCGCCGCACAAGCGCCCGATCAACACGGTGTTTCAGGATTACGCCCTGTTTCCGCACAAGACGGTGATCGACAACGTGGGCTTTGGCCTTGAAATGCTGGGTCGGTCGCGGGCGCAGGCTCGCACCCGCGCGGGCGAGGTTCTGGAGATGGTGCAACTGTCGCAATTCGCGCAGCGCAAGCCCGCGCAACTGTCGGGGGGGCAGCAGCAGCGCGTGGCGCTGGCCCGTGCGCTGGCCCCGCAGCCCAAGGTGCTGCTGCTGGATGAACCGCTGTCCGCGCTGGACCTGAAACTGCGCAAGACCATGCAGATCGAGTTGAAGCACCTGCAACGCGAAACCGGCATCACCTTCATCTTCGTGACCCACGATCAGGAAGAGGCGCTGACCATGTCCGACCGCATCGCGGTGATGTCCTCGGGCGAGTTGCAGCAGCTGGGCAGCGCGCGCGAGATCTATGAAAGCCCGCGCAACATGTTCGTTGCCGACTTCATTGGCGATACCAACCTGCTGTCCGTGACGGTGGACCGGGTCGAGGGCGACAAGGCCCTGTGCCGGATGACCGGCGGACACGCGATGACCTGCGACGCCGTGCCGGGGGTGGAACCGGGCGCGCAGGTGCATGCCTCGATCCGGCCCGAGCGGCTGTACCTGACCGCCGACACGTCCAGTGGCATGGCGGGGCAGGTGCGCGAGAACATCTTTGTCGGCACCGATATCAGCACCGTGGTCGATCTGCCCGGTGATCTGTCGCTGACCGTGCGCACGTCGAATTCCGCGCGCGGTGCGCAGGGGATATTCGAGCCGGGGGCACATGTGGCCGTGCATATGGAGGAAGGCGCCGGGCGTCTTCTGATCGACTGATGGCAGGCGGGGCGACATCCGGCGCGGGCAGCACCAGCGACACCTACGCGCCCGCGCGCGGCTGGCTGCTGCTGCCGGCATGGGCGACACTGACCATCCTCGTGCTGGCCCCGGTCAGCCTGATGCTGGTCTATTCCTTCCTGACCAAGGAGTTTCGCGGCGGCGTGATATGGGAATTCAGCCTTGCCGCCTATGACCAGTTCTTCTGCGATCGTGGCCTGTTCGGGGATGAACCCTGTGCCATCGAATGGACCTATATCCAGATCTTCTGGCGCTCGATCTGGCAGGCGGGGGCGGCGACGATCCTCAGCCTGATGATCGGCTTTCCCACCGCCTATTTCATCGCCACGCGCCCCGCCAACCAGCGCGCCATGTGGGTGTTTCTGGTGACCATCCCCTATTGGGTGAACCTGCTGATCCGCACCGTGTCGATGCGGTTCATCCTGCGCGACAACGGGCCGATGAACGAGTTTCTGCTGGGGATGGGCGTGATCTCGGAACCGCTGGCGATCATCAACACCAACTTGGCGGTGCAGTTGGGGCTGTTCTATTCCTACCTGCCGTTCATGGTGCTGCCGATCTATGCGGCGGTCGAGCGCTACAATTTCTCGCTGTCCGAGGCGGCGGCGGATCTGTATGCGCCGCGCTGGAAGATCCTGTGGCACGTGCTTTTGCCCGCTGTCAAACCGGGGATCATCGCGGGCTGCATCCTTGTGTTCGTGCCCTCATTGGGGTCGTTCCTGGCGCCCGACCTGCTGGGCGGGGCCAAGACATACATGATCGGGTCGCTGATCGAGGAGCAGTTCAAGGGCAATGCGGGCAACTGGCCATTCGGTGCGGCGGCGGCGATGATCCTTTTGTCGCTGGTGCTGGTGATCCTGCTGATCCTGGCACGGCAGCAATCACGGGCGGCGGGGTAGGGGCATGGCAACGCGACACTACAACCTGCGTATCTATCCGGGCTTTCGCGCGATCACCCTGCTGTGCCTGTTCGTGCTCTATGCGCCGCTGCTGGTGGTCACGATCTACAGCTTCAATTCCTCGCAATCCATCACCAACTGGGAAGGCTTCAGCCTGCGCTGGTATGTCGATGTCTTTACCGGCCCCGAAAGCGGCAAGTTCAAGCAGGCGGCGCAGAACTCGTTCGTGATCGCGCTGGTCGCGGCGACGGTGGCCACCACGATTGCCACCCTGTCGGCGACGGCTATCATCCGGGGCGGGCGGTTCAAACTGCGCGTGCCGTCGCTGGGTCTGATCTCCTTGCCGTTGATGGTGCCGGAAATCGTGACAGCGGTGGCCACGCTGATTTTCTTTAACGCCATCGGGTTCGAACGCGGGATCATGACCATCCTGCTGGCCCATATCGCGTTCTGCATCCCCTTTGCCTATCTGCCGATCTCGGCCCGGATGCAGGGGATCGGGGCCAGCTATGAACAGGCGGCGCAGGATCTGTACGCGACGCGCGCGCAGGCGTTCCGGCACATCCTGCTGCCGCTGATGGCGCCGGGCATCGCCTCGGGGTTCATCCTGGCCTTCATCGTCTCGCTGGACGATTTCATCATCACCAATTTCGTCAAGGGTGCGGGGGTTGAAACCCTGCCCACGGCGATCTTCGGCGCGGTGAAACAGGGCATCAAGCCCAACATCATGGCAATATCGTCCATGCTGCTGGCGCTGTCGGTGGTGATGGTCGCCCTGTCCTGGATCATCGGCCGCCGCGACACGACAAAGTAACCACAACAGAGAGGAAACAAGAGAATGAACAAACTGCTGACAACAACCGCGGCGACGCTGCTGCTGGCCACGGGCGCCATGGCCGAGGGCAAGCTGGTCGTCTATCACTGGTTCGAATACATCCCGCAGGAGTTGCTGGACAAGTTCAGCGAGGAATACGACGTCGAGGTTGTCATGGACACCTATGACAGCAACGAGGCGCTGCTGGCCTCGCTCAAGGCCGGGGCCATCGGCACCTACGACGTGGCCGTGCCGGGCGATTACATGGTCAAGATCATGGCGGGCGAGGGGCTGCTGGACACGATCGCCGAGGGCGAACTGGCCAACAAGGGCAATATTTCCCCCGACTGGGCCGATCCGTCCTTCGATCCGGGCCGCACCCATTCGATCCCGTATCAGTGGGGCTCGACCTCGTTCGCGGTCAATCGTGACGTGTTTGACGGGCCGATCGACAGCACCGACATCCTGTTCAACCCGCCCGCTGAGCTGTCAGGCAGGATCAACATGCTGGACAGCCAGGGCGAGGTTCTGGCCATGGCCGCGCTGCACATGGGCATCCCGCAATGCAGCACCGACCGCGATCAGCTCAAGGCGCTGAACGACATGCTGCTGGGGGCCAAACCGCATTGGGCCAGCTTCAACTCGGACACCGCCAAGGAGGTTCTGGTATCGGGGTCCGCTGCCGTGGGTCAGATCTATGACGGGTTCGCCGCCAAGGCGCGCGAGGAAGGGGCCAATACCGAATACGCCTTTCCCAAGCAGGGCTATATCGTCTGGATGGACAATGTCGTGCTGCTGAAGGACGCGCCAAACCGCGACAACGCGCTGAAATTCATGGATTTCCTGCTGGAGCCTGAAAACATCGCCGCCGTCACCAACTATGCGCGCTACAACGCCGGCGTGTCGGGCGTCGAAGAGTATCTGGATCCGACGCTGGCCACCCAGCCCGAGACGAACCCGCCCGCCGATGCCGGCACCCCGGTGTTCATCGAGGTCTGCGATCAGGCCACGCAAGAGGTCTATGACCAGATCTGGACCAATGTGAAAAAGTGATGCCTTGCCCCGTCCCGGTTGCTGCCGGGGCGGGATGTTTCAGGCCGCGAGGCCAGTGTCGATGGCGCGTGCCAGCTTGTCGGTCAGCTCATCTATCTGCGCCTCGGAAATGATGTAGGGCGGGGCCAGCAGGATGTGATCGCCGCGCTTGCCGTCAATCGTGCCGCCCGCAGGATAGCAGATCAGCCCATTGTCCATGGCGGCCTGTTTCACCCGCGCGTGAACATTGCGGCCGGGATCAAAGGTGTCCTTGGTCGCGCGGTCCGCCACAAGTTCGACACCCCGGAACAACCCGCGCCCGCGAATGTCCCCAACATGCGGGTGCTGACCCAGTCGCGCGGTCAGTGCATCCTGCAAGGCCGCTCCACGCGCGCGCACCTGTGGCAGCAGATCGCGGCCCAGGATGGCGGTCAGCACCGCGTGCCCCGCCGCCGCGGCCAGCGGATGGCCATGATAGGTGTGCCCGTGCTGGAAACTGCCCGACCCTTGGGCGATGGCGTCGTAAATCGCGCCTGAACACAGCATCGCGCCGATGGGCATATACCCAGCGCCCAACCCCTTGGCGATGGTCACGATGTCTGGAGCCACCCCATCCTGCTCGCAGGCAAACAAGGTGCCGGTGCGCCCCATGCCGCACATTACCTCATCCAGGATCAGCAGGATGCCGTAGTGGTCGCAGATCTCGCGGATGCGTTTGAAATAGCCTTTTACCGCAGGCACCGCGCCCGCCGTAGCCCCGACCACGGGTTCGGCGATGAAGGCCATGACGGTTTCGGGACCCAGCCTTTCGATCTCGGCCTGCAATTCGTTGGCGGCGCGTTGGCCATAGTCCTCGGCGCTCTCGCCCTCCTGTCGGAAGCGGTATTCGAAACAGGGGGCGATATGGCTGGTTTCCACCAGCAAAGGCGCATATTTCTCGCGCCGCCAGGCGTTGCCGCCCGCCGCCAGCGCGCCCAGCGTGTTGCCGTGATAGCTTTGCCGCCGCGCGATCACCCGGTGGCGGCCGGCCTGTCCGGTTTCAAGGAAATACTGCCGCGCCAGCTTGATCGCGGCCTCGACCGCCTCGGATCCGCCCGACAGCAGATAGACCTTTTCGATCCCCTCGGGCGCGTTCTGGATCAGCAGATCGGCCAGCGCCTCGGCCGGATCCGAGGTGAAGAACCCGGTATGGGCAAAGGCGATCTGCTCCAGCTGCGCCTGGATCGCCGCGCGTACATCGGCGTCCGAATGGCCAAGGCAGGAGACCGCAGCACCGCCCGAGCCGTCGAGGTAAACGCGCCCCTCGGCATCGGTGATGTAGCATCCCTCGCCGCGCACAGCCTTGGGCAGGGCCGCGCCGGAGCGGCCGAAAACATGGGTCATCCTGTCCTAATCTCCACGAACGACGAAAACGGATTGCTGCGCGTGACGCACCACGCGCGCGGCGTTGGGCCCCAGCAGGTAATCGGCAATCTCGGGTGTATGTGACGCCACGACGATGGCATCCACCGCCAACTTGTCGGCCGCCAGGATGATCTGGTCATAGATGCGGCCATGCATGACATGCGGGTGCACTTCCACCGATCCGGGCACATGCGCGTTGACCCAGGTTGACAGCTTTTCGCCAATCTCGTGCAGGGCCTTTTTCTCGAACCCCTTGTCAAAATAGCTGCCCACCACGGACATGCCGAAATCGGGCAGCACGGTCATGACGTGCAGGACGATGTCATCACCGCCAAGATACAAAGCGGTCGGCAGCGCCTTTTCCCAGCTTTTGGGCGCGGACAGGTCGATGGGCAGCAGGACGGTCTTGTACATCTGCGCGCTCCTTTCAGAAGGCCGGTTTGGTCTGGCGACGGCGTTGCAGCAGGATCACCAGCCCCAGCAGCAGCAGGGCAGGGATATAGAACACCTGCGCCGGCAATCTGTCACGCGGCACCTGAACCGTGGCCAGCGTGACCGGCGTGTCGGCGTAGAAATCAAAGCTCGACAGCTTTTCCGAGGCATCGGTGCCGAACATCGGCTCTTCCATCCGCACGGTGTCGCCTTCAGGCAGCAAGAGCAGGCCGGAATTCTGGATGCGCTCTTGCGGCGATGCGCCCTCGACATCCATCACCAGCGTCGTCTGGGTCATGGCGCCGGTGTTGAAATCCGGCCCCTCGATCAAAAGACGCAGACGCGCGCCTTCGTCCAGTTCGCCCAGCACCTGCTCGAACTGCGCCGGGTCCACCCGTTCGAACGGGTCCTGCACCATGTTAAGCCAGATGTTCGGCACGAACAGGGTAAAGGCCACCAGCAGCAGCGCGGCACTTTCGTAGATGCGCGACCGGGCCAGAAAATACCCTTGTGTGGCAGCCGCAAACAGCAGCATCGCGAAGGTGGCGATGACAAAGACGAATATCGCCTGCAGGATGCCCGCCGTGGTGCCCAGATCGACGCCATAGAGGATCAGCGTCGGGTTGTAGATGAACAAAAAGGGCAGGGCGACGGTGCGCAGGCTGTAGAAAAACGCGGTAAAGCCGGTCTTGATCGGGTCGCCCCCCGACACGGCGGCGGCTGCAAAGCTGGCCAGACCCACCGGCGGGGTCACATCGGCCATGATGCCGAAATAGAACACAAACAGATGCGCCGCGATCAGCGGCACGATCAGCCCCTCCTGCGCGCCCAGCGACACCACGACCGAGGCCATCAGCGATGAGACCACGATGTAATTGGCCGTGGTCGGCAGGCCCATGCCAAGGATCAGCGAAAACAGCCCCACCAGCACCAGCATGATGAACAGGATGCCACCCGACAGTTGCTCGACCAGACCGGCCAGCTCGGTGCCGATCGGGGTCTTGGTCACGGTGGCGACGATGATGCCCGCCGCCGCCGTGGCCACGCCAATGCCGATCATGTTGCGCGCACCCGCGATCAGCCCGTCGATCAGGTCGCTGAACCCGGCCTTGAACTCGGTCATCAACTGATCGGCCTGACCGCGCATCAGCGCCTTGAGCGGGCGTTGCGTGATGATGATCGCCAGCATCAGCGAGGTGGCATAAAAGGCCGATTTCGCCGGGCTTTGACGCTCGACCATCAGGAACCAGACCAGCACCACGATGGGCAGGATGTAATGCAGGCCGGTGGCATAGACCTCGGCCACAGTGGGCAGCTTGATTTCGGGATCATTGGGGTCGTCGACCTCAAGATCAGGGCGGCGGGCCGCCACCGAGATCAGGAACAGGTAAAGGCCCAGCAGCGCCGTCATCATGATCGGACCGGTCAGCCCCGGCACCGTGGCCCGCAGCGCGCCAACAAGGTAGATCAGCGCGGTAAAGACGGCCCCCGCGACGGCAAAACCGATAAAGAACTTCAGCAGCATCCCGCCAAAGGATTTCGCCTCGCCCAGGGCCGGCATGTCCTTTTTCAGCGCCTCGAGATGCACGATGTAGACCAGCGCGATATACGAGATCGCAGCCGGAACAAAGGCGTGCTTGATCACCTCGACATAGGAAATGCCGATGAATTCCACCATCAGGAAGGCAGCAGCGCCCATCACCGGCGGCATGATCTGGCCGTTCACGGAGGACGCCACCTCGACCGAGCCCGCCTGCTCGCTGGTGAATCCGACCCGCTTCATCAGCGGAATGGTAAAGGTGCCGGTGGTCACCACGTTGGCGATGGACGAGCCCGAGATCAGTCCGGTCATCGCACTGCCGACCACGGCGGCCTTGGCCGGCCCGCCGCGCAGATGGCCAAGCCCGGCAAAGGCCAGCTTGATGAAATAATTGCCGGCCCCCGCCTTGTCGAGCAGCGAGCCGAACAGCACGAACAGGAATACAAAGGCGGTGGACACGCCCAGCGGAATGCCGAACACGCCCGCGGTGTCCAGCCATTGCGCGTTGATCAGCGCGCGAAAGCTCAGCCCCTCATGCTCGATCAGTTCGGGGATCAGCCAGCCCTGGCCCATATAGGCATAAAGCAGGAACAGCGAGCCCACGATTGTCAGCGCCGGGCCAAGCGCGCGGCGGCTGGCCTCGAGCAGGATCAAAAGGCCGATGGCCCCGATCCAGACCTGCGTTTGCGTCGGCAGGCCCGAGCGCGCGGTCAGCGCCAGATGGTCAGAGAACCAGAAGATATAGAATGTGCAAAACCCGCCAACGGCCATCAGCGCCCAATCGGTGAGCGGCACATAGCTGCGTGGCGAGGATTTCAGCGCCGGATAGGCCAGAAAGGCCAGAACGATGGCGAAGGTCAGATGCAGGGGCCGGGTCTGCGACGAGTTCAGCGCCGGGACATACTCGGCGAACCACAGTTGCGGCTGTGCGATCCAGAGCTGGAACAGCGACCAGCTCAACGCCAGCCCGGCGATCAGCAGAAAGACCGCACGATTGGTCGGGGCGCGGGCACCGCTGTCTGCGCTGGCGACCAGATCCTGAAGCTCGTCGTCGCTGAATTGGCGCCCCTGGCGCTGCTGGTCGTCCGTCATGGCGTATCGCCCCTTTGCAACCTTCTGTCGAACGACCCGGGCGCGAAGGCCACGCCCGGGTGATTGTTATGCAAGGGCGATATGCCTTACTCGATCAGGCCGGCCTCGCGGAAATACCGCTCGGCACCGGCGTGCAGCGGGGCCGACAGGCCGTCGTTGGCCATTTCCTCGGCGTCAAGGTTGGCAAAGGCCGGGTGCAGGCTGCGGAACTGGTCAAGGTTTTCGAACACGGCCTTGACCACCTCGTAGACCACATCCTCGGACACGTCGGTCGAGCTGACGAATGTTGCGCCGACGCCAAAGGTCTGCGTGTCCTCGTCATTGCCGCGATACATGCCGCCGGGGATCGTGGCCACCCGGTAGAACGGGTTGTCCTCGACCAGCTTTTCGGTGGCGTCGTTGGCGACGTTCACCAGCACGCTGTCGCAGGCGGTCGTTGCCTCCTGGATCGAGCCCGAGGGGTGACCCACGGTATAGATCATCGCGTCGATGTTGTTGTCGCACAGGGCCTGCGACTGTTCGGCGGCCTGCAACTCGCTGGCGACGGCAAAGTCGCCCATGGTCCAGCCCATTTCGTTCATCAGAACTTCCATCGTGCCGCGCTGTCCCGAGCCGGGGTTGCCCACGTTGACGCGCTTGCCCTTCAGGTCCTCGAAGGACGAGATGCCCGCATCGGCGCGCGCGACCACGGTAAAGGGTTCGGGGTGCACCGAAAAGATCGCGCGCAGCCCTTCAAAGGCGCCCTGTTCCTCGAACCGCGAGGTGCCGTTGAAGGCATGGTACTGCCAGTCCGATTGCGCCACGCCGAATTCCAGTTCGCCGCCACGGATGGCGTTGATGTTGAAGACCGAGCCGCCGGTGGATTCCACGCCGCAGCGGATGCCGTGTTCGGAGCGGCCGCGGTTCACCAGCCGGCAGATCGCGCCTCCGGTCGGGTAGTACACACCCGTCACACCGCCGGTCCCGATGGAAATGAAGTTCTGATCCTGCGCCATGGCACCGGTGGCCCCGAATGCGGTGGCGGCGGCGACAAGCGCGCCGAGGATTGGTTTGGTCATGTTTTGCTCCCTTTTCACATGAACGGTGAAAGTCGATACCTACAGTTGAAACAAAACGTTGCATATCGTCAAGTCGGCAATACAAATGTATCACTGGTACCTGGGGGCCGCGTTGACCGAAACCATCACCACCATCGACGCGCTGCGCGCCCGGCTGCGCCGGATCGCGGCAGGATCGGCCCCGCGGGTTGCCGGGCTGGCGCAATGGCTGCTGGAGCACCCCGAAGAGATCGCCTTCAACTCGGTGCGCAATCTGGCCACGCGGTCGGGGGCCAATGCGAATACGGTGGTGCGGTTGGCGCAGGCGCTGGGGTTTTCCGGGTACGATCCCTGCCGCCGCGCCGTTCAGGATATGTTGCGGAATCGGGCCGACAGCTACAGCACGCGGGCAGGGGCGCTCTATGACACGCCACATGACAGCGTCCTGTCTGCAATCCGGCGGGCAGGGCACCGCAACCTGGATTCGGTGTTCACGCCCGCCGCGCAGCAGGGAATCGTAGCGGCGGCCGACATGATGCTGACAGCCCGGCAGGTGCATGTGATCGGTGTGCGCAGTTGCTTTCCGGTGGCCGATTATCTTGGCTACACCGCGCGCATGGCGTTCGAGAATTTTGGCGGGCGGGCCGGGGCACCGGGCGACATCCGCGACCGGATCGCGGCGACCGGACCGCAGGATGTGGTCGTGTCGATGACATTCGCGCATTACTCGGTTGAAACCATCGCCGCGCATGATCTGGCCCGCAGCCGGGGCGCGCAAACGGTGGCGATCACCGACGGCCCGGCCTCGCCCATCGCACGGGGGGCCGATATCCTGCTGTGTCCGGAGATGGACGGCCCGCAACCCCTGCCCAGCATGCTGGCGGCCTTTGCGCTGGCCGAGGCGCTGGTGGCGGCGATGGTTGCCCGGTCGGACACCGCGCAGGGCAATATCGCACGCTATGAACAGCGTCTGATCGAAAGCGGTGCTTACCTCATGGTGTGATCCCCCGGCAGCCTGCGCCACCGGGGGCATGCTCAGAACGTCTTGGACAGGGTCAGTTTGACCGTCCGGCCCGGTGCCTTGCGGGTCGAGGACGACAGGTGGCCGACATACTCTTCGTCCAGCAGGTTCTCGAGCCCGACGCGCAGTTCGGCCCCGCGCATCCAGCCCTGATCGGGGCGATAGGTGGCGCGCAGGTTGTGCACCGTCACATCCTCCAACGCCGCCCCGGCGGCATCGCGACGGTCGTCGCTATGGACCATTTCCCAGCTCAGATCCCACTTTTCGTCCCATTTCTTGCCGACGGTCAGTTGCAGCCGGTCGGCGGGCGTGTTGCGCCAGACCGTCCCCGGCGTGGCCGTCCCAGCCGGGTTGATCTCGGACCCGGTGCCGATATGGCCCGCCACGTCCACATAGACCCCGCTGGCCAGACCGTAGGAGGCTTCCAGCTCGAACCCCTTGGTCTCGACCCGCTCCAGATCCGCGGCGGTCGATCCGGCCACGGTGTAGCTGGTGATGTCCCACAGGTCGGTGACATAGGCGTTGCCGCGGATCGACAGGGTGTCGCCTTGCGAGAAGACATCGACCGAGGCATATTCCGCGCCAATCTCGAATGTGCGGGATTTTTCGGTCATGGCGATCCGACGCAGCGATGTGGCATCCGATCCCAGGTCGTCGATGATCGGCAGGCCTTCGGTATAGGCCGCCGAGCCAAAGACCGACAGGCCGTTGCCGAAATCATAGGCCAGCGCGACACCACCCATCAGCGCGTCCTTGTCGAATGTGCCAAGCCCCGTGCTGCTTTCGATCCGCGATTTCTCGTAGCGCAAGGCAGGGGTCAGCGTGACGTTGCCGATGCTCATCTCGTCGATCACGAACAGCGCCACGCGGTTGTCGCGCCCGCCTGGTGCGCTGGGTGCGTCCAGCCGGTCCCGGCGGCTGAGTTCGAGGCCCGCCAGCATGTCGTGCCCCACCACCCCGGTCGAGAACAGCGCACGGTTGGTCACGGTCAGCTTGGTCGTCTCGTACTGCTGATCGGCATTGGCCAGCGCGACGATGCCGCCAAACGACGGCGTGCCTTCCAGCGGCGACGACCCCGGCACATAAGCCGACTCGATGGATTGATCCGCATAGGACAGGTTGGCCCGCAGGTCGATCAGGTCGCTGGCGGGGTTGTAGCGGTAGTCGAGCGCCGTCTGCGCCGTGTCGGTCCGGCGGTCGACATTGCCGAAAAACCCGCCGTCGGTCACGAACTGGTCGTAAGGCACGTCCTTGTCATCGGCCACGGTCTGCGAATGGCTGAAGGTCAGGCTGTGATCGCCGTTCTCGCCAAAGGTGAACCGCGCCTTGGCCAGCCATGACGGCGTGTTGAAGGCGCTGTTGCCGATCTCCGTGCCGTCTCCTGCTGTCAGGTTGTCCTGATCGCGCAGGGTGTAGTTCAGCAGGAACTCGGCCCGGTCCGTGGGCTGATAGGCCAGCGTGGTCGAACTGGCGATGCTGTTGCCGTTGGTTCCGAATTCCAGCGTCTGCGACCCCGCAAAGCCCAACGCGCCATTGGTGAAATCGCTGGCGTCCTTGGTTTCCAGCGTGACCACACCGCCCACGACTCCCGAGCCATAGGCAAAGCTGCCGATGGTGCCGCGCAGAACCTCGACGTTCTTGTACAGCAGCGGATCGGTGAAAAGCTGCGTGCCGATGCGGTACAGTTCTTCCGAGCCGACGCTGGCCCCGTCGATCTGGATCGCGATCTTCTGATCGCTGCCAAAGGTCGTATTCGCGCCGAAGCCCCGGATGTTGATACCCGAGCCTTGCGGCGTGGTGCCGTTGACCAGCGTGACGCCGGGCACCGAATCGATCAGCTGCGCGACGGTGCTGGCCTGCCGGTCGGCGATTTCTTCGTCATCGACGACGGTGCGGGGCAGGGCGGTGCCAAAGGTCAGATCGCGCTTGCCCCCGGTCAGAACCAGGGTGCCCAGATACCTCGGCCCGTCATGGCGGGTTTGGTCCTGCGCCATCGCGGGCAGGGCCAACGACAGGCAGATCAGCGCGGTCGTCCCGCGCAGTGTGGTGATAAGCATTTCGCGCCTTCCTTGGTGTCATTTGGCCGGGGCTTGCGACAGGCTGGCGCGGCATTTCTTGGCTTGTGCGATTTTTTCTGATCGCGACGGGTTGCACCGCTAAACTAATCAGACTAAAACAGTCAAGTTAATTCACACAGCCACGCCCTCTTCCCTTGGGGACGCAGCCACCGGATCGCAATTCAGACCAAAGGTGGCCCATGTCCGACCCGACTTCCCTCAGCCCTGCGCAGATACGCGCGGCGGCAGGCGAGCATCCCAAACTGCGCGCCCGCGACCTTGCCGACAAGATCGGCGTGACCGAGGCACAGCTTGTCGCCGCCCGAGTCGGCGCGGGTGTCACGCGCATCGCCGCCCATCCCGACCGGCTTATCCCGGCCGCCGAGACACTGGGCGAGGTGATGGCCCTGACCCGCGTCGATGCCTGCGTGCATGAAAAGGTGGGCGCTTACGGCAATTACCATTCCGGCGATCACGCCGCGATGACCCTGACCGAAGATATCGATCTGCGCATCTTTCCGTCGCACTGGGTACATGCCTATGCGGTCGAGGTCGAGACCGAGCAGGGCCTGCGTCGCTCGTTGCAGGTTTTCGATGCAGCGGGCGACGCGGTGCATAAAATTCACCTGCGCGACGGCTCGGACGTCGATGCGTGGCGCGCGGCGGTTGCCGATCTGGCGCTTGAGAATCAGGCGCAGGTGCAGGACATCGAACCGCGCAAACCGGCCGAGGGCGCGAAATCACGCCCCGACAAGCTGGACGTGCTTCGCGCCGAATGGGCGAAGCTGACCGACACGCATCAGTTCCTGCGCCTGTGTTCCAAGCTCAGGATGAACCGCCTTGGCGCTTACCGGATCGCGGGCGCGCCCTTTGTGCGGCAGCTTGATCCGTCGGCGGCCGATGCCGCCCTGCAGGCGGTGCAGGAAGCGGGGATCGAGGTGATGATCTTTGTCGGCAATCGCGGCTGCATCCAGATCCACACCGGCCCCGTGCATACACTGACGCCGATGGGCCCGTGGCAGAACGTGATGGACCCCGGGTTCAACCTGCATCTGCGGCGCGACAAGGTGGCCGAGATCTGGGCGGTGGAGAAACCCACCCAGCGCGGCCCGGCCGTGTCGGTCGAGGCGTTCGATGCCGAGGGCGGGCTGATCTTTCAGATCTTCGGCGTCGGCAAGGAAGGCCGAGACCAGCGCCCCGAATGGGCCGGTATCGTGGCCGGTCTGGGCAGCGTGATGGAGGCGGCGGAATGAGAGTGCTGAACCTCAGGCGCAACGGGTTTGCCCTCTTCGGCTCACTGTGGCTGGCCGCGTTGCTGGCGGTGATGGGCTATGCGGTCAGCGCGCAGCAGGTGGGCGGCAAGGATGCCGACGTGCTGTCGCTGGGCGGATCGGTGACCGAAATCATCGTCGCGCTGGATCAGGGCCACCGCCTGCTGGCGCGCGATACGACCTCCAGCTATCCGCCCGAAGTGCAGGATCTGCCCGATGTGGGCTATGTCCGGGCCTTGTCCCCCGAGGGCGTGCTGTCGGTCGGCCCTGGTCTGATCCTGGCCGAAGAGGGCGCAGGCCCGCCCGAGGCGCTGGACGTGATCCGCAACGCCGATGTGGCCTTTGCCGAAGTGCCCGCCGGTTTCACCGCGCAGGCCATTGCCGACAAGATCGCCGTGATCGGTGATGCGCTGAACGTGCCAGACCGGGCCGCCACGCTGGCATCGAAGGTCATGGCCGACATGCAGGCCGCAAGCGACCGTGCCAGCGCCCGCGCGGATCAACCGATGCGCGTGATGTTCGTGCTGTCCACCCAGGGCGGGCGGATCATGGCCAGCGGCACGGGCACCGGGGCCGATGCGGTCATCCGTCTGGCCGGGGGCGTCAACGCGGTGACCGAATTCCAGGGCTACAAGCAGATCGGCGACGAGGCCGTGGGCACCGCCGCGCCCGATGTGATCCTGATGATGGACCACGAGGGCGATCACGCGGTGGCCGATGACGAGCTGTTCGCCATGCCCGCGATCCGCCTGACCCCCGCCGCCGAGGCGCGCTCGGTGCTGCGCATGGACGGGCTGCTGCTGCTGGGGTTCGGTCCGCGCACCGCGCAGGCGGTCGAGGACCTGAGCCGCGCGCTTTATGGCGACGGGGCCTAAGCGATGACCATCGCAACAGATATCGCACACGCGCCGCGTGACCGGGCGGCCCGCGCCCGGTCGCTGGGCTGGGGACTGGCGGGGTTTCTGACCCTGTGCGCGCTGCTCAGCCTGCAGATCGGCGCGACCGATGTGCGGCTGACCGCGCTGCTGGGCAAGCTGGTGTCGGGCGAGGCGCTGACCCTGGCCGAGCGTGTGGTGCTGTTCGACATCCGCCTGCCGCGTCTGGCGATGGGTGTTCTGGTCGGTGCGGCGCTGGCGGTGTCGGGGGCGGCGATGCAGGGGCTGTTCCGCAACCCGCTGGCCGATCCCGGCATCGTGGGTGTCGGCGCCGGTGCGGGGCTGGGTGCGATCCTGGCCATCGTTCTGGGCGCGCTGCTGCCTGCCTGGGTGTTCGACCTGACCGGCAATCAACTGGTGCCCTTCGCCGCATTCCTGGGCGGTTGGGGCTCGACCATCCTGCTGTATCGCGTGTCCACCCGTGGCGGGCGCACCTCGGTGGCGACCATGTTGCTGGCGGGCATCGCGCTGGGGGCCCTTGCAGGCGCGCTCTCGGGCATTCTGGTCTATATCGCCGATGACCAGCAGTTGCGCGACCTGACCTTCTGGGGGCTTGGATCGCTGGCCGGCGCAAGCTGGGCCAAGGTGATGGCCGCCGGTCCGCTGATCGCGCTGGCGATCGGGGCTGCGCTGATGCTGGGGCGTGGACTGAACGCGCTGGCCCTGGGCGAGGCGACGGCCACCCATATCGGCATCGACGTGCAGCGCACCAAGAACATCGCCATCCTGTCGGTTGCGGGCGCCACCGGGGCCGCCGTGGCCGTGTCGGGCGGTATCGGCTTCATCGGCATCGTGGTGCCGCATTTGCTGCGGCTGGCCTCAGGGCCGGATCACCGCACACTGCTGCTGAACGCAGCCCTGCTGGGGGCCAGCCTGCTGGTGCTGGCCGACGTGATCGCGCGCGTGGTGATCGCGCCTGCCGAACTGCCCATCGGCATCGTGACCGCCGTTCTGGGCGCGCCGGTGTTCCTGTGGATCCTGCTGCGCCGCCGGGGGCTGGTCGAGCTATGACACTGACAGCAATGAACATCGAGGTCAGCTATGGCCCGCACCGCGCCCTGCGCGGCGTCGATCTGACCGCGCAGGCGGGCGAGGTGACGGCGATCGTCGGCCCCAATGGGTCGGGCAAGTCCACCCTGCTGGGCGCGATCACCGGCACGTTGCCCTTCAGGGGAACGGTAACGCTGAACGGGAGCGACGTGGCCGGGCAAAAGCCGTGGCAGCTGGCCGCGCAGCGCGCCGTTCTTCCGCAATCGTCGCGCGTGGCCTTTCCCTTTACCGTGGCCGAGGTCGTGCGGCTGGGCCTTCAGGACGGCATCAGCGGGGCCGATACGCAGGTGCCGATGCAGGCGCTGGCCCGTGTCGGGCTGGCTTCTTATGCCGATCGCACCTTTGACGAGCTGTCGGGCGGCGAGGCGCAGCGCGTCATGCTGGCCCGCGTGCTGGCGCAGGTCTGGCAGCCGGTGGTCGATGGTCAGCCGCGCTGGCTGCTGCTGGACGAGCCGGTGTCGTCGCTGGACATCGCGCACCAGTTGCAGGTGATGCAGATCGCCCGCGATTTCGCCCGCGCCGGGGGCGGGGTGATCGCCGTGATGCACGACCTGAACCTGACCGCCCTTTATGCCAACCGCGTGGCCGTGCTGGCCGGTGGGCAGCGCATCGCCTTTGGCACCGTGGCCGAGGTGATGACCGATGCCACCCTGTCGCGCGCCTATGGCTGCGACCTGCGGGTTTCGGCCCCGCCGCCCACCGACATCCCCTTTATCCTGCCGCATGCGGCAACAGCCTGAGAAAGGACACACCCGATGTATCTTGCAATGAACCGCTTTACCGTCCCGTCCGAGAACGCACCCGCGTTTGAAGAGGTCTGGCTGAACCGCGAAAGCCACCTGCAAAAGATGGACGGCTTTGTGTCGTTCCACATGCTGAAAGGGGCCGAAAGCGACGGCACGATCCTTTACGCCTCGCACACGGTATGGAAGACCGAGGCGCAGTTTCGCGCCTGGACCACGAGCGCCCAGTTCCGCGAGGCCCATGCGCGCGCTGGCCAAACCACAAAGCTGCATCAGGGCGCGCCGCGTTTCGAAGGGTTCACCGCGATCCAGACCATCGCGGCAAGTGAGGCAGCATGACCGGCGTGCGTCTGTTTCCGGGTCTGGCAGTATGCGCGGTGCTGGCCCTTGGGGCCGGGGCCGCGCGCGCAGACAGCGCGGGCATGAGCATCGAGTTGAACGCGCTGGACGCCACAGATGACGGGGCCTGCCAGATGAGCTTTCTGATCGAGAATACGCACAGTCAGGACATCACGCAGGCGGTGTTTCAGGCCGTGCTGTTCGACGCATCAGGCCGGGTCGATCGCCTGACCCTGTTCGATTTCGGCGCGCTGCCCACCGGCCGCCCCCGCGTGCGGCAGTTCGTGGTGCCGGGGCTGGACTGTGCCGCACTGTCGCGCGTCCTGTTCAACGGGGCCGAAACATGCGCCGGGGCGGATGCCGCTGCCTGCGAGGCCGGGCTGACCCTGCGCAGCCGGGTCGAGACGACCGAGGTTACGGGATGATCGACCATTTGCTGAACAGCCTGCGCGAAATCGTCGATCTGGGCGGGCCTGTGGTGGCCATACTGGCCGCACTGTCGGTGCTGGTTCTGGCTGTGGTGCTCTACAAGCTGTGGCAGTTCACCGCCGCCGGGGTGGGGCGGCACCGCGCGTTGCAACAGGCTGTCACCGCCTGGGATGCGGGCGACCGCACGGGCGCGCGCGTAGCACTGGCGCAATCGCGCAGCTATCTGCGCCCGGTGATCGCCATGGCCGTCGACGGGCAGACCGATGCCGCGCGCCTGCAGGCCGAGGCCGAGACGCGGTTTGCCCGGCTGGAATCGGGCTTTCGGCTGCTCGACAGCGTGGCTCAGGTGGCCCCGTTGCTGGGCCTGTTCGGCACGGTGCTGGGCATGATCTCGGCGTTTCAGGCGCTCCAGGGTGCAGGCGCGCAGGTCGATCCGTCGATCCTGGCCGGTGGCATCTGGGTCGCGCTGCTGACCACCGCCGTGGGGCTGGCCGTGGCTATGCCCACCGCCCTGATCCTGAGCTGGTTCGAAGCCCGGATGGAGGCCGAGCGCGTGCTGACCGAACAGGCGCTGCGCACCGTTCTTGCCCCGATCGGGCGCAACGGGCTGACGCAGGACGCGTTTGGGCAGGTGGCCCATGGCTAGGGCATTGCGGAAACGGCGGCGGCGTTTGTCGATGACATCGCTCATCGACGTGATCTTTCTGTTGCTGCTGTTCTTCATGCTTTCCTCGACCTTCACCCGCTTTGCCGAGGTCGATCTGGCCGCTGCCGGATCCGGTGCGGGGCAGGGCGATGCTCGCCCGGTGTTCCTGTCGCTGGGGCCTGACAGCTTGCAGGTGAACGGCACGGCGGCGACGCTGGAGACGCTGGTCGAGACCATCACCGCCGACCAACCCGATGCGGCCGTGATCGTGGCGCTGCGCGGGGCGGTGACGGCGCAGCGCCTGACCGACCTGCTGGTGACGCTGCGGGCGCAGTCCGGCCTGCGCATCACGGTTCTGGGGGCGACATGAGGGCGCGCCCGCACAAGCAACCGCGCGCGAATACCATCGCGTTGATCAACATCGTGTTCCTGATGCTGATCTTCTTTCTGGTGGCAGGCACGCCGGCGCGTCCGCTTGACGATGATCTGCGCCTCGTGCGCACCGCCGATCTGGAGGGCGCGCCGCCGCCCGATGCGCTGGTGATCCATGCCGACGGTCGGCTGTCCTGGCGCGGTGCGGATGTGGCATCGCCCGAGGGGTTCGTGGCCGGGCAACCCGAAGAGGCTCGCGCGCGCCTGCGCATCCTGCCCGACCGCGATCTGCCCGCCGCCGATCTGGTGGCGCTTGGCCGCGCGCTGCGTCTGGCGGGGGTGGAAAAGGTGGTGATCGTCACCGAAAGGGGGGTGGAATGACCGTCTCAAGCCGTTTCGTGAAACTTCTGGCCGGCGTCGGGGCGCTGGCCGCCCATGGAGCCGTCGCCATGGTGCTGACCCTGCCGGACCCGATCGAGGTTGAGGGCGGGGCCGGGGCCGCCGAGGTGCAGCTTGGCACCGGCTTTGCCGACATGGCGGTGGGCAGCCTGCAAGCCCGGCCCGCCGATCTGGCCGAGCAGGCCAAGCCGGTCGAGACGCTGGCCGCCGTCACCCCGCCAAAGGACGCACCGCGCGCCGAGGCAAGGCCGACAAGACCGGTGCAGCCGCAGCACGCAACACGACCGGCGGATGAGGCCGCACCACGCGCCCCTGTAAAGGAGACGGACCCGGCTCGGAACACCCCCATGATCGCGGAAACCGCCCCCATGGAGCGACCAGAGAATGTGCCAGTTGAACCCTCCGCTGTTGCAGAGCCGGAAAGACTGGCCGCGCTGGAACCGCAGACCGCACCCAGCCCGTCGCCCCAGCGTCTGACCGCCGAACCCGCGCGCGAACAGGGCGCTGTCACCACATCCCTGCGACCCAAGCCGCGCACGCCAGAGGTCGAACAGGCAGCCCGCGACGCGCACCCCAAACCACGGCCCAAGGCACAGCCCAAGCCGCAGCGACAGGCCGCGCAGGGCAATGCCGACCGCAACATGCGCGCAGGCGACGCGGCGGGCACCGAGACCGCCAAGGCCCACAGCAAGGGCACTGGCGGCACTACAAACGCGGCGGGCAATGCCGCGGTCAGCAACTATCCCGGGCAGGTCATGCGCAAGCTGTCGCGCGCGGGCAAGCCGAGGGTGAATGCGCGCGGGCAGGCGGTTGTGGCCTTTACCGTGGCCGCCAACGGCGGCTTGCAGGCGGTGTCGCTGGCACGCAGTTCAGGCTCGTCCGCTCTGGATCAGGCCGCGCTGCGGCTGGTCCAGAACGCCGCGCCCTTTCCGCAACCGCCCAGCGGTGCGCGGCGCAGCTTTTCCATCGGCATCCAGGGGCGTTAACCCACCCGGGCCCCGCGCGACCAGACCCCGCGCACCACCGGCGTGTCGCCCAACGCGCCCACCCGGATCACATCGCCACGCAACCCCACTGCCAGCGCCCCGCGATCCGCCAGCCCCGAGACCCGGGCGGGATTGGCCGTCACCGTTGCCACAGCACGCGGCAGATCGTGCCAGACCTCGGCCAGCCGGAACGCCGACAACAGCAGCGCGGAAGGCACGTAGTCCGAGGACACGATGTCCAGCAGGCCCTGTTCCGCCAGATCCAGCGCCGCCACATTTCCCGAATGCGAGCCGCCCCGGATGATGTTGGGCGCACCCATCATCACCGCGATCCCGTGATCGCGGCAGGCCTGCGCGGCCTCGATCGTGGTGGGGAATTCGGCAAAGCGAACACCATGCGTGTGCGATACCGCCACCTGTTCCGCCGTCGTGTCGTCATGGCTGGCCAGGACCGCGCCGTAATGCGCGGCATTGGCGACGGCTCCGGCCTCATGTGCAGCGCCGTATTGCGCCTGCAAGCCGACCAGTTGCGCCACATGCGCATCGAACTCGGCATCGTTCAGCCCGCGCTTTTTCGCCACATAGGTCTTGAGCTTGGACACATCGCGAAACTGCCGCTGACCCGGCGTGTGATCCATCAGGCTGACGATGCCGACACGGTCCTGCGGGCCGAAATCGGCCATCTCGTCCAGCAGGGTTTCGGAACAAATCTCGGCCCGCAGATGCAGGAAATGGCTGATTTTCAACGCGCCTTGCGCGCGCAACCCCAAAAGCTCATCCGCCAGCCGCCGCGCATAGGGGGAATAGCGCGCCTGCCCGCCATGGATCGACCCGACCCGCAGCGCATCGAACACCGTGGTGATCCCGGTCGAGGCCAGTTCTCCGTCATGCGCCAGCAGGGCCGCCAGATGCGGCCAGTCCACATCGGGGCGCGGCTCGATATGACGTTCCAGGTTGTCGGTGTGCAGCTCGACCAGACCGGGGATCACGTGATCGCCCCGGCAATCCAGCGCGCCGCGCGGCACCTGATCGCCCTCGTCTATCGCCGTGATCACTCCGCCCTCGATGGTCACCGCGCCGGTCAGCACGTGATCGGGCAGCACCAGCCGGGCATTGGCAAGGCAGATCGCATCTGACATCACGGCGTCACGCGCGTCGGATACCGGGGCGGAAAGGGTCGGAGGGGTCATGTCATTCACTCGCTTTGCAATTTATTTCCTGCCGGGGCAGGCGGCGCTGGCCGGTTTCGGGGCCGCATGGCTGGGCTGGGATGTGCAGGCCGCGCAGCCCGTGCCGCAGCCCGAGGTGCCTGATCTGGAGAGCATCACCGCAACACCCGCGAAATACGGGTTTCACGGGACGCTGAAACCGCCGTTCCGGCTGGCTGACGGTCAGGATCAGGCGGCGCTGGAACAGGCCGCCGCCGATCTGGCCGCCACGATCGCGCCCGCGCAGGCCGACGGTCTTGAACTGACGCGGCTGGGCGGGTTTCTGGCTCTGGTCCCGGTGGGTGATACCGCAGGCATCGCGCGGGTGGCCGCGGCGTGTGTCGAAGGGCTGGACAGGTTCCGCGCCCCGGCCACGCTGGACGAGCTGGCTCGCCGCCGCAAATCCGGCCTCAGCCCTGAACAGGACGCGCTGCTGACACGCTGGGGCTACCCTTACGTGATGGAGCAGTTCCGCTTTCACCTGACCCTGACCGGTCCCTTGCCGAAGGGGCAGGCGGATCACTGGTTGGCGACCGCGCAGGCGCACCTGCCACCCTTGCCCCCGCCCTTCGTGATGGACGCGGTGGCGCTGGTGGGCGAACGGGCGGATGGCAGGTTCGAACTGATTCAAAACTATGCCCTTTCCGGCTGAAGCGCCGACAGCGCCTGCGCCACGGTGTCGGTCAGCGCACCGTCATTGCGCAATGTGATCACCTCCAGCCCCTGCGGCAAGGGTTGCACGCTGCGCGCCAGCCGCGCGGCCACCTGTTCGGCGCTTTCGCGGCCCCGTCCCGACAGGCGCTGCGCCAGAACCTGCGGGCTGGCGGTGATGTGCAGCACGGTCATTGCCGGAAACAGCACCGCCGCCTGCTCCAGCACGCCGCGCGACAGGTTGGCCATGCGCGTGACCCCGCCCTGAACATCCGCCAGAACCTGCGCGGGAATGCCATAGCACAGCCCATGCGCGCCCCAGTGCAGGCAGAACGCGCCCTGTCGCACCATATCGGCAAACTGGTCCTCGGTCACGGCGTCGAACACCTCGCCCCCGGCATCGCCGGCCCGGGTGATCACCCGGCGGACGGGCACCAGCGCGGGTGCGGCGGCGGCGATCCCGGCCATCACGCTGTCCTTGCCCACGCCCGATGGGCCGACCACGGCGATCAGACGCCCCGCGCTCATGCCGCGCGGTCCGGGGTAAAGCGGGTCACGTCGATCTCGCGGTCGCAGACCCGGGCGCGCGCCGCCTCGTCGTGAAAGATGCCCACGATGGCCGCCCCGCGCGCCTTGGCCGCCTCGATCAGGCCCATCACCACCTCGCGGTTGGCCGCATCCAGGCTGGCGGTGGGTTCGTCCAGCAACAGCGCGGGATAGTCCCGCACAAATCCGCGCGCGATGTTCACCCGCTGCTGCTCGCCGCCCGAGAAGGTGGTGGGCGACAGATCCCACAGCGGTTGCGGAATGTTCAGCCGTGCCAGCATCTCGGCGGCGCGGGCGCGGGACGTGTCGGCATTCACACCCAGGGCGCGCAACGGCTCGGCCACCACATCCAGCGTCGGCACGCGCGGCACCACGCGCAGGAACTGGCTGACATAGCCCAGGGTTTCGCGCCGCAGCCGGATGATCTCGCGCGGTTGCGCGCGCGCCACGTCCAGCCCGCCGACGCGGATCGCCCCGCTGGCGGCGACGTAATTGCCATAGATCATCCGCATCAGCGTGGATTTGCCCGAGCCCGACGCGCCCACCAGCGCCACGCATTCACCCGGCGCGACGCTCAGATGCGCGCCCTGCATCACGCGGATCACAGCGCCGCCCTGATTGTGCAGGGTAAAGGTCTTGGACAGGTTATCGATCTCGATCATCATCTTCATCTTGCCAGGTAAACTCCGGGGGTGTGGGGGCTGGCCCCCACTGTGACGTCTCAAACCTGCAACACGCTGGACACCAGCAACTGGGTGTAACCATGTTGCGGATCGTCCAGCACCTGATCGGTCAGGCCCTGTTCCACCACATGGCCCGATTTCATTACCATCAGCCGGTCCGCCAGCAGCCGCACGACCGCCAGATCATGCGTGACGATCACCGCCGACAGGCCCATGTCGCGCACCAGCCCGCGCAGCAGGTCCAGCAGACGCGCCTGCACCGATACGTCCAGACCGCCGGTGGGTTCATCCATGAACACCAGCCTCGGCCCGGTCACCAGGTTGCGCGCGATCTGCAGGCGCTGCTGCATCCCGCCGGAAAAGGTGGTGGGGCGATCGTCGATGCGGCCCTGATCTATCTCGACCCGGCCTAGCCAGTCGGTGGCGCTGGCGCGGATGTCGCCATAGTGCCGCGCGCCTACGGCCATCAGCCGCTCGCCCACATTGCCACCCGCGCTGACCCCCATGCGCAGCCCGTCGCGGGCGTGCTGATGCACGAAGGCCCAGTCGGTGCGGCCCAGCATGCGGCGGGCGGGTTCGCTCATCGTCACCGTGTCGCGCGGGCCGTCCGTGCGGGTGTCAAAGATCACCTGACCGGCATCGGGGCGCAGATGCCCCGCCATGCAGCCCAGCAGCGTGGACTTGCCCGATCCGCTTTCTCCGACGATGCCCATGACCTCGCCGGGGAACAGGTCGAACGATACATCGGCACACCCGATATGTGCGCCATAATGCCTGGTCAGTCCGCGCACGGACAAAAGGGGCGTGTCGGTCATTGGACGTCCTCCGTCTGCGGGCGGGCAGGTGACCCATCGGCCGGCACGGCTCCCTCCCTCCTTGTGGGAGAGGGTTGGGGTGGGGAGGCGTCGTCCGCCGCCCAAAGCGCGCCGTGATGGCCCGACGCCTGCCGACCCTCGCAGTAATCGGTGTCGGAACAGACGAACATCCGCCCGCCCGCATCATCCACGATCACCTCGTCGAGATAGCTGTCGACAGCACCGCACAGACCACAGGGGTGATCGGCCTTGGAGGCCTCGAACGGGTGATCCTCGAAATCCAGGCTGACCACCCTGCTGTAAGGTGGCAGCGCATAGATCCGCTGCTCGCGCCCTGCACCGAACAGCTGGATCGCCGGGCAGTCCGAGAGTTTGGGATTATCGAACCTGGGGATCGGCGACGGGTCCATGACATACCGCCCCTCGACCTTGACCGGATAGGCGTATGATGTCGCGATGTGGCCGTGGCGGCTGATGTCCTCGTAGAGCTTCACATGCATCAGCCCGTATTCTTCAAGGCTGTGCATCTTGCGCGTCTCGCTTTCGCGCGGCTCCAGAAACCGCAGCGGTTCGGGGATCGGCACCTGATAGACAAGGATCTGCCCCTCGCTCAGTGCCGCCTCGGGGATGCGGTGGCGGGTCTGGATCACGGTTGCGTCACTGGTTGACGTTGTGGTCGCAATCCCTGCCGTGCGCTGGAAAAATGCCCGGATCGACACGGCATTCGTGGTGTCATCCGCCCCCTGATCGATCACCTTGAACACATCTGCCGGTGTCAGCACCGCCGCCGAAACCTGCACCCCGCCGGTGCCCCAGCCATAGGGCATGGGCATTTCGCGGCTGGCAAAGGGCACCTGGTAGCCGGGGATCGCCAGACCTTTCAGGATTGCGCGGCGGATCATCCGCTTGGTCTGTTCGTCCAGATAGGCGAAGTTGTAATCGGTCATTCCGCCGCCTCCTGTGCAGTCTCAACCGTGCGTCGCAGTTTGCGCACCAGTTCAAGTTCAGACTGGAAGTCCACGTAATGGGGCAGTTTTATGTGTTCCAGAAACCCGGTCGCCTGGATGTTGTCGGCGTGATACAGCACGAATTCCGCGTCCTGCGCGGGCGCGCCCTCGTCATCCTCGCCCAGTTCTTCCCAGCGCATCGCGCGGTCCACCAGCGCCATGGAAATCGCCTTGCGCTCGGTCTGGCCAAAGACCAGCCCGTAACCACGGGTGAACTGCGGCGGCTTGGTCTTGCTGCCTGTGAACTGGTTCACGGTTTCGCATTCGGTCAGGGTGATCTCGCCGATCTCGATGGCAAATCCCAGCTCGGGGATGTCCATTTCAACCGCCACCGCACCGATGCGCAGCTCGCCCACAAAGGCGTGGTTGCGCGCGTAGCCGCGCTGGGTGGAATAGGCGAGGCCAAGGGTGAACCCCTCGTCCGCGCGGGTCAGCGCCTGCAGGCGCAAGGCGCGTGGGCTGGGCATCTCCAGCGGCTCGCGTGTCAGGTCGGGCGGGGGTGTGTCATCGGGCGCGGCCTCTTCGATCAGGCCCTCGCGATTCAGAAACCCGGTGACATGGGGCACCGGGGCCGGGTCGGCATCGCGTGCGGGAGCCTCCGGTGCCTCGCCATCGGCGGCCAGTTTGAAATCCAGCAGACGGTGCGTGTAATCGAAGGTCGGCCCAAGGATCTGCCCGCCCGGCAGGTCCTTGAAGGTGGCGCTGATGCGCCGGTCGCAGGCCATCGTGGCGGTGTCCACCGGGCGTGACGCGCCGAACCGGGGCAGGGTGGTGCGATAGGCGCGGATCAGGAACACCGCCTCGATCAGGTCGCCGCGCGCCTGCTTGATCGCAAGCGCGGCCAGATCGGGATCGTACAGCGAGCCTTCGGCCATCACCCGGTTGACTGCCAGCGCCATCTGCTCGCGGATCTGCGCCACCGACAGTTCGGGCACGTCCCGGTCGCCCCGGCGTTCCTCGGCCAGCCAGGCATGGGCGTTTTCAATGGCGCGTTCGCCGCCTTTGACTGCGACATACATCAGGACACCCTTGTGCTGCGTGGCAGGGCGGCGATCTGGTCGCCGCAGGTAAATATGAAATCCAGACCCAGCGGGAACTGTGCGGCATTGGTCTGAAACGCGGACAGGTCGGGCAGGGGCAATTGGGCGGTATCGCGGATGCCGGGCCCGCGCAGGGTGGCATCGGGACCCGTCCACTGCGGGTGATCCACGATCAGCGTGGCGGAACGGTCGGGATATTCCGACGTGCCTAACGGATAGGCCGACAGCGGCAGCAGCGCGTCCCACGTCCCCAACGCAAAGGTGCAGTCCTCCGGCCCGACCAGCGGCGCGCCGGTGTGAAAGGCGATCCAGCCGCGCAGGGCGTCGCAATCGGCATCCCCGGCCAGATACAGCGGCGTATCGGTATCGCACAGCGTCAGCAGCACGGCACCTGCGGCGGGCGAGATCGGCGCGGGCGGCTGCGCGCCGGTGATGGTCTGGCGGCTGCCGGGGCGGGCCATCGCCTCCATCACCGCGCGAAAGGCGTGGGCGGCATCGGTGGCCGGGGCGGCGAAACCGCCTGACAGGGTATCGGTCTGCATTCTCAATCCTCTCCACGGACCATGGTGAAGAAATCCACCTTGGTGGCGGCGGCCTTTTGCGCACGGGCGGTGCGGCGGGCCTGTTCCTCGGCTTCCAGCGGCTCCAGCACCTGCGCACGGATATGATCCGCCGCGTCGGTCTGCATCAGCGCGTCGATCAGCGCTGCGGCTTCGGCATCCGGTTTGCGACGGCCCTGCACATAGGCATGGCCCACCGTGCCATCCGTCAGACGCAGGGCGCAGCGCGTCACCGTCATTTCGCCCAGATTGAACGGCCCGCCCGTCGCGCCCATGCGACCGCGCACCATCACGCTGCCCAGTTCCGGCGCGCGCAGCCAGTCGAAGTCGGGGCGCGGCAGGGCAGCATCCAGCAGCGTGGCCGCACGCCGATCAGGGGCGCGGGCCAGCAGGCCCATCCAGGCTTTGCGTTCGCTGGTGTCCGGGGTATCTTTCATCTCGACAAATCCGCGATATACTATACAACTATACACATTATCGCAGAAGCCACCCCAGCCGACCAGAGGAGAATTGTGAACTTTGCGTAACAGCCCCATCAAGAGCGCCCAAAAGACCCCTTTGTGGCAGGCCATCGCCGACGCGCTGCGCAGTGACATGTCGGAAGGGCGCTATGCCCCGGGCGACAAGCTGCCGACCGAGGCGGCGCTGGCCGAACGCTTCGGCGTCAACCGCCACACGGTCCGCCACGCGCTGGCCGCGCTGGTCGACGAAGGTCTGGTGCGCACCCGGCGCGGGGCGGGGGCGTTTGTGGCAGCGACGCCCACCGACTATCCCATCGGCAGCCGCGTGCGGTTTCACGAGAACCTCAAGGCCGCCGGGCGCCGGCCGGCAAAGCGCATCCTGCATATCGAAACCCGCGCCGCCACAGCGGGAGAGGCGCAGGCGCTGCAGCTCGCCCCCGGCGATCCGGTCTGCGCCTGTCACGGGCTGTCGCTGGCCGATGGTCAGCCGATCGCGGTATATGAGAGCGTCTTTCCCATCACCCGGCTGCCGGGCATCGACGTGGCGCTGACCGAAGAAACCGGGGTCTCTGCCGCGCTGGCCCGTGTGGGCGTGGCCGATTTCACCCGGACCGGCACGCGGATGACGGCGGTGCGCGCGGATGCCACGCAGGCGCTGCACCTGCATCTGCGCGAGGGCGATCCGCTTCTGCGCACCACCGGCGTCAACGTCGATGCAGGGGGCGTGCCGGTGGAATATGGCCGCACCTGTTTTGCCGGCGACCGGGTGACGCTGACGGTCGAGGGCTAGCCGCCGTACTTTTCAAGGAACTCCAGCGCGGTCAGCGCGCGGAAATCGGGCAGGGCGGCGCGCAGGCGGGTGTGATCCCAATCCCACCAGGCCAGCGCGATCAGGCGATCGGCCACCTCGCGCGGCTGTCGGTCGCGCAAAGGTTTCGCAGGCGTGCCCGCCACGATGGTATAGGGGGGCACATCGCGGGTCACCACGGCCCCCGCCGCAACCACCGCGCCATGGCCCAGAGTGACCTCGGGTTTCACCATGGCGCCCGCGCCGATCCATGTGTCGTGACCGATCACCGCACGGCGGCTGCGGCGGTGATCGAAAAACGCCTGATCGCGGTCAGCATCGTCCCAATAGTCGTCAGAACGATAAAGAAAGTGGTGGCAGGATGCCGTGTGCAGCGGGTGATCGGTCGCCCCGATCCGGGTGAAGGCCGCGATATTGGCAAACTTGCCCACATCGGCATTGGCGATATCGGCATAGCGGTCGCAGTAGCTGTAATCACCGATCACCGAATGGGTGACGCGGCTGCCCCGGCCGATCTCGACATAGGCCCCAAAGCTTGTGTCGGTGATCTCGCACTCGGGATGCACGAAGGGCGCATTGGCCGACAGGCGGGCCATCAATGGGCCTGCCCGCGTCCGATCAGCTTGCCCCGCAGCCAGCCCGAGAACCAGTCCATCGCGATGACCATCAGGATCACCAGCATGATGTAATAGGTCACCTCTTCCCAGTCCTTCTGGGTGATGATCGCCTGGGTCAGCAGCAACCCGATGCCGCCGCCAGTGATCGCCCCGATCACCGTGGCGCTGCGGGTGTTGGATTCGAGGTAATACAGGATCTGGCTCAGGAACACCGGCGTCACCTGCGGGATCACGCCAAAACGGTAACGCTGCATCGGTTTCGCGCCAGTGCAACTGACGCCCTCGATCTGCTTGTCATCGACGTTTTCCAGCGCCTCGCTGAACATCTTGCCGAAACTGCCGGTGTCGGTGATCAGGATCGCCAGCGCGCCGGTCAGCGGGCCGGGGCCGAAGGCGCGGCTCAGGATGATGGTCCAGATCAGGCCATCAACCCCGCGCACGAAGTCGAAGAACCGGCGCACGGCGAAACGCACGCTCATGAAGCGGGTAAAATTCTGCGCGGCCAGAAAGGCCAGCGGCAGGGCGATCATCGCCGCGCCCATGGTGCCAAGAAACGCCATCAGGATGGTTTCAAAGATCGCCCACAGAACATCCTTGTGCCGCCACATCTGGTTGTTCCAGACATCGGACACGATGGCGGCAAGGTTGCTTTTGTCGGGCATCACCCGATCGCCGGACAGGGCCAGCCCGGCCAGTTCGCCAAAGCTCTTGCCATAGAACGGGCTGTCGAGGGTGAACCAGAACAGCTCCCACCCGAAGGAGTAATGAAACACCTCGGTCCGGGCACGGGTGACGACGGCGCGACCGCCCTCGCCGGTGATGTCCACGCGCGCGCTGCTGGCGCTGATCCAGTCGGGCACCTGGCCGTCGGGTGTGTCCAGAATGATGTCGCGGCCTTCGACGGTGACGGTCACCGTGCCATAGTCGGGCAGGCTATAGCGCAGGGTCGGGCCGTCGATCTCGGCCATTTCGCCCTTTTTCAACGTGACGCGCACCGCATCCTCGCCGATGGGTTCGACGAACTCGGGCCTCATGCCTTCGGGATAGGTGCCCTTGGCCTCGCCCTCGATGGCAAAGTTCAACCCGCCGTTGCGGTTGTCGTGGGTGATGTGGGTCTTGTAGCTGTAGCTGTCGGCGACAAGGATGCGCGCATTGTCCATCCGCGCGCGGTCAACCAGCCCAAGGATGTCGAAGGCAAAGAACAGGTAGACGAAATAGGCCAGGATCACGGCAGGTGCTGCAAAGGCGATCAGACGCTTGCGCGCGATCAGCGCGGTGGCGGTCTGCTTCATGTCGGCGGCGGGAATGGTATCGGCGGTCGCGGTCATGGCGTCAGGCCTTTCCGACAAGTTTGTTGCGGTAATGGCTGGAAAGCTGGTCGAAGAACACGATGGTCAGGAACAGCAGGATAAAGATCGCCGCGACCTCGTCATACCGGCCCTGACCCCAGCTGAAGGCGTTCTTCAGGTCATAGCCGATCCCGCCCGAGCCGACGAAGCCAAGGATGGCCGAGGCACGGATGTTGATCTCGAACCGCATCAGCGCATAGCTCAGCCAGTTGGGGGCCACCTGCGGCACCACGCCCAGGATCATCCGCTGGGTCCAGCTTGCGCCGGTGCTTTCCAGCCCTTCCAGCGGTTTCAGGCTGGCGTTCTCGTTCACCTCGGAAAACAGTTTGCCCAGGGCACCGGCGGTGTGCAGGGCGATGGCGATCATCGCGGGCACCGGGCCGCCACCAAGGATGAAGATCAGCACAAGAGCGATGACGATTTCAGGGATGGCGCGCAGGATGTCCATCATCCGGCGAAACACGCCGATCAGCGCGGGAAACCGCGCCAGCCCGCGGGTCGAGAGCAGCGACAGGACAATCGCCATCAGCCCGCCGATCAGGGTCGAGGCGGCGGCGATGTTGATCGTCTCGATCAGCGAGGGAAAGAACTTGACCATCAGGGCAGGCAGCAGGGTGATCTTTTCACCCGCTTCCTTCAGCACCTCGCCGGGGAAGTCGAATACGTTCAGGATGCCATCCCAGAACCCGCCGGCATTTCGGTCATCCGCCAGAATGAACCCCGAGGCCATCAGCGCGACAAAGATCACCAGCATGATGCCGCCATACATGCGCTTGGTGCGCGCCATGGCCAAGTAGGCATCCTGAATTTCGGCGGTGCGCTGCACCCCCAATGACTCTCCCAGCGTGCTGTCGGTCATGGTGTCGCTTTCTTGTGGGCGGCTTCATAAAACGGGACCGGCCCCAGACGCTGGGGCCGGTCGGCTGCGCGGGTGCGCAGGATTACATCTTGGATTTGCGCGCTTCGATGATCGAGATATACGCATCATGGTTGATCGGCATGACGCCCAGCGCCTCGCCGGCCATGAAGTTGTAGGCGCAATCGGGGTCCTGGGTCTTGAGCGAGGCGGTCAGCGCGACCATGTCCAGCTTGACACGCTCGGGCAGGGCCTTGCGCAGAACGATGGGGCCTTCGGGGATCGGCTTGGAGCGCCAGATTTCCACCAGTTGGTTCATGTCGACCAGACCAGCATCGGAGGCCTTGCGCAGCGCGCCCGAGTTGTAGCCGTCTTCCCATTCGCCGATACCGTCGGCCCAGGTCACGCCTGCATCCACGTCACCGTTGTTGACGGCGACGATGGTCTGCTCGTGGCCGCCGACGAACTTGACCTCGCCAAAATAGTCGCCCGATTCCATGGTGCCACCGACTTCGGCCGGGATCTCGATGGAGGGGATCAGGTAGCCCGAGGTCGAGTTCGGGTCACCAAAGGCGAACACCTTGCCCTGCATGTCTTCCAGCGAGGCGATGCCGCTGTCCTTGCGGGCAAAACCGATCGAGTGGTAACCGTAGGAACCATCGGTGTTGACCTTGACCAGCACGGGCTCGACCGCTTCGGGGTCGGTCAGATAGGCCTTGGCATAGGCCGATGCGCCCAGCCACGCCATGTCGATGCTGCCGCCCAGCAGGCCCTGGATCACGCCGTCATAGTCGGCGGGGGTAAAGACCTTGGTGGGCACGCCCAGCAGTTCCTCGGTCTTGGCGCGGAAGCATTCGTTGCTGGTCATGCGGTCCTGAGCGTTTTCGCCGCCCAGAATGCCGATGCGGAATTCGGTGATTTCCTGTGCCTGGGCTGCGCCCACCAGTGCGGTGGTTGCCAGAACTGCTGCGAGGATGGTTTTCATCGGTCTCTCCATTGGTGATGAGGGGTCGTGCGCCCCGCAGGATGCGGGGAAACTGACTCAGGCGGGCACGCGCTGTGCGTTTGACTGCCTGTCCAGTGTTTCGATGGCGGTCGAGGTCGCGGCCTCGGAGAAGTCGGCCCCCGCGCCGTAGATGTCGCGCGCCACGCCGGTGGTCAGCTGCTCGGGCGAGCCGTCGAACACAATGCGCCCGTCGCGCATGCCGATCACCCGGTCGCAATACCGCCGCGCGGTATCCAGCGTGTGCAGGTTGCAGATCACCATGCGCCCGTCTTCCTCGTGAATGCGGCGCAGGGCGTCCATGACGATCTGGGCATTCATCGGGTCAAGGCTGGCGATGGGCTCATCCGCCAGGATGATGTCGGGGTCCTGCATCAGCGCGCGGGCGATTGCCACGCGCTGCTGCTGACCACCCGACAGGGCCTCGGCCCGTTTGGGGGCCTGCTCGGCGATGCCAAGACGGTCAAGGATGTTGATGGCCTGATGGATGTCGCTGGCCGGATACAGGTTGAACATCGTCGCCAGCGTGCTGCGGCGGTTCAGCGTGCCATGCAGCACGTTGGATACCACATCCATGCGCGGCACCAGATTGAACTGCTGAAAGATCATCGCGCAGCGCGACTGCCACGCCCGGCGGTCCTTGCCGCGCAGATGGGTCACGTCCTGCCCGTCGAAGGTGATCGACCCTTCGGACGCGTCGCTGAGCCGGTTCATCATGCGCAGCAGCGTGGACTTGCCTGCCCCCGACCGGCCGATGATGCCGATCATCGCGGGCTTTTCCACCGAAAAGCTGGCGCTATCCACGGCCTTTTTGTCTCCGAAGCGTTTGGTCAGCGACTGAACGTCGAGCATGCAGCATCCCCCTTGATCCGCCGCCCTCCTACGGGCGGTAGCCAAAAGTTTAGTGACGGTAGTGAAACGGTTGTGTGACAGCGCAGGGGGAATTCTGGTGGCCGCGTTGTTTTGCACAAGGTTTGACCGCAACGCGCCCAAAAACATCGCGCGCGGATCGGGCGCAAGGCGTCGGTGCCCGTTGTGATGTGCGTGGAGGAAGGAGACCAAGGAGCGGAACAACTGATGTCGGATCGGCAAGGAAACCCGCGGGCGATGTTCGCAATACGTCGAGAAAATCGCTCTGGTGTTGGAATGTGAAGACTGGGTTTGTCTATTGCGCGCAGAGACTTGCCAGGGTCATCACCCACTTTGATCGCAAGTTGCAATCAGGAGTTTCGCGCTTTGGACTGGGGTGAGAGTGCTCGCCAATGATCCAGTGCCAATCCTGGTCAACATACGGGTGGCAGAAACCGCCGCACAATGCGTGGAAGGGCTTGCCCTGTTTGGCATCGCGCAACCATCTATGGCAGAAACCTGGCTGCCACCGGTCTTTGCCTCTGGCCTGTCATGACAAGGATACAAGCCGGATGCACCCATCCGCCCACGACCTTATGTGCCGACAGGAAAGTCGTGGTGATGATTGAATTCGCAATGCATCTTGCCGACACCGCACGCGCAATGATGATGCAGGCCCCCATGCCCGAGGCCGAAACCAAACCGGACAGCAGTTTCGTGACCGCCACCGACCGTGCCATCGAGACGAGGATGCGCGCGATGATCGCCGATCGGTTTCCCGCACATGGCATCCTTGGTGAAGAGGGCCGGGATGTGGCCCCTGGCGCGGATCACGTCTGGGTGCTTGACCCGATCGATGGAACGGCGGCTTTCGTGGCCGGGGTGCCGATGCATGGGACGCTGATTGCCTTGGCGCAGGGAGGCGTGCCGGTGATGGGGCTGATCGACATGCATGTGACCGGGCAACGCTGGGTCGGAGCGCGCGGGCAGCAGACGGTATTGCACCACGGTGGGACCACGACTGCCTGCCGCACACGCACATGCCCCGGCATGACGCAGGCGATCCTGTCGTGCAGCAACCCGGATTTCTTTGATGTCCGCGAACGTCCTGCGCTGGATGCTTTGCGCGCGGCGACGGCGTGGCGGATCTGGGGCGCGTCCTGCATGGCCTACGGATTGCTGGCCTCGGGGCGGATCGACGTGTCGCTGGACACTGCGCTGGCCGTTCATGACTGGGCCCCGTTCGCGCCGATCATCGAAGGCGCAGGCGGCCGGGTCAGCGATTGGCAGGGCCGCCCGCTGCGGCTGGACAGCGGGCCACAGGTGCTGGCTGCGGGCGATCCTGCGCTGCACGAACAGGCTTTGTCACTGATCTCGGGATGATCGCGGATCCGGCGCTGCGCGAATCGTTCCGGCGTCGTCACGGTTCTGTTGTCGAATCGGTTTAGCACCTCGACCAGTCACATTGAAAAGGTCTTCCCATGTATCGATTTCTACTCAGCACCGCTCTGGTTCTTTCTCCCATCGGGGCATTCGCCCAGGATTATATGGAAGAGGATTGGCGCGCGGCGCATCCCTCGATCGTGTTCGGCGTCGGCACCGGCGAGAACGCCCAGTCCGCAGCCGAGCGCTGGTCGCATTTCGGCACCTATCTGCAAGGCTGCATGGGCATCGAAGAGGTGGAGGTGCGCGTTGCATCCGACTACTCTGCCATCATCGAGGCACAGGCCAATGGCGATGTGCAGCTCAGCTGGTCCGGTCCTGCGGGTTATGCAACGGGCTGGGACATTTCCGGCGGCGACGTCGAGCCGATTGCCATGGACGTGTCGGTTAACGGCGATCTGGGGTATAAATGGGTGATCGCGGTCAAGGCCGACAGCCCGTATCAGACCATGGAAGATCTCGAAGGCAAGACGCTGGGCTGGTCCTCGCCCACCTCGACCTCTGGCTACGTGCTGCCGATGCAGTATTTCCGCGAAAACGGCATGGTCGATGCGAACAACGAGCCGGTGTTCTTTGGCAATCTGGTCCAGACCGGCAGCCACGACAATGGTCTGGTTTCGGTCATTCAGGGCACGATCGACGCGACGACCAACTGGTACTATTCGCCCGAGGCTGGCAATCACACGCGCGCGGCGGGCAATGGCACGCTGGACGTGGCGGACCTTCGGTTCATCTACGAATCGGCGAATGTGCCGAATGCGCCCTTCGTGGCCACCAAAAGCCTGCCGGAGCCGATGAAGAAGAAGATGCGCGAATGCATCATCAACATGCACTGGGCCGACAAGGCGTCCTTCGAGAAGGTCGCAGAAAACGCGTTTGGCGGTTTTGCGGTTGCCGTGCATGAGGATTACATCCCGTTCATCAAGATCCGCATGGAAACCAAGTGAGCCTGCCCGATCCTGTTCCCTCCGGCCCGTTCCTGCGGCTGGAGGGGATAACCAAGATATACGGCGAAGCGCGCGCTCTGGATGGTGTGACGCTGGACATCGCGCAAGGCGAGATGATTGCGGTGATCGGCCGGTCAGGGGCGGGAAAATCCACGCTTCTGACAGTGATCAACAGGTTGATCGACCCCGACGGCGGCACGATGACCTGCAAGGGGCGCGATGTTCTGGCCCTGCGCGGGCGCGATCTACGCGATTGGCGGCGGCGCTGTGCGATGGTCTTTCAACGCTTCAACCTGGTGGCGCGTCTGCCGGTTCTGACCAACGTGATGACAGGGCGGCTGGCACTGCGTCCTCTGCTGCCATCGTTGCTGGGCCTTTTCACCGACGAGGATCGGGCCGCAGCGATCGAGGCGCTGGTTGCGCTCGACATGGGTGCGCAGGCGCTCAAACGCGCGGACGAATTGTCCGGCGGGCAGCAGCAGCGTGTGGCGATTGCCCGCGCCATGGTCCAGGACCCGTACATCGTGCTGGCCGATGAGCCTGTTGCCAGCCTTGATCCGCGCAACTCTGAGGCGGTGATGGATGCGCTGGCCAGAATAAACCGCGATCATGGCATCACGGTTCTGATAAACCTTCATTCCGTCGCGCTCGCGCGCGCTTATTGCCCACGCTCGGTGGCGATGTCGGCCGGGCGCGTGGTCTATGACGGCCCGACCGAGGGGCTGACCCCGCAGGTGCTGGAGCGCATCTATGGCACTGCCGATCCCGATGCGATCGAGGACGCGGCGTGATCGGTGCCGACCAAGTGCAGGCGGCTTATGCCGCGCACCGTCGCGCGCGTCTGGGCCAGACGGGGCTGATCGTTGTTGCCATGGTGGTCGCCACGTTGATCTCGGCAAACCTGGGCGAGGTCGATCTCGCCCGGCTGTGGGACCGCTCTGACCGGCTGGGCAACTACTTTGGCCGGATGGTGCCCGATCTCGCATGGGAGACTTTGGTCGACGATCTGGCCAATTGGTACCGGCGCGGGGGTCGCTGGCTGCGCGAGCTGGGCGTGACCTTTCTGATCGCAATCTATGCCACCTTGTTCGGTATGGTGTTGGCCGTGCTTGGCGCCTTTGTGGCCGCGAGACCGCTGGCCCCGGCCCCATGGGCCTGCTGGGTGATGCGTCGCGTTTTCGAATTTGCCCGCACCGTGCCGGAACTGGTATTCGCTGTCCTGTTCGTCTTTTCCTTCGGGATCGGGCCGCTGGCGGGGGTGCTGGCGATTGCGCTTCACACGATGGGCGCGCTGGGAAAACTGTTTTCCGAGGTGGCGGAAAACGCCGATCCCGACCCGATCCGGGGCATCCGCGCCACCGGGGCCACATGGCCGCAGGTGATGCGCTATGGCGCGCTGCCGCAGGTGGCTCCGGCATTCCTGTCCTATGGCCTGCTGCGATTCGAGATCAACGTCCGTGCGGCGTCGGTGCTGGGATTCGTCGGCGCGGGCGGCATCGGGCAGGAACTCTACACCGCGATCAAGAGCTTTGCCTACACCGACATCTCGGCAATCGCCATAATGCTGATCGTTTCGGTCGCGCTGATCGACATGGTGTCGGAAACCCTGCGCCACCGTCTGATCGGGGCCGCCAGCCTGCGAGCGGCGGCATGACCCGGATCGCCGCCGCCCGCGCCGCCTGTCCCGACGCGTTCGTGGACCGCGACTGGCGCTGGTACGCGCGTATCGCGGCAGGTGCCGTTCTGGTCGTGGTGTTCTTTTGGGGCCTGTCGGTGCTGGGCTTCAGCCTCGAGCGGCTTGCGCGCGGGCTTGCCCGGCTTGGGGGCGTGGCGGCGATGATGATGCCGCCCACCAGCGGCGGGCTGGCCTGGACCTACGTAAAGGCGGTTGCCGAAACCGTTGCGATGGCCTTTATCGGCACGCTTGTGGCATCGATCGTGGCGGTTCCGCTGGGGTTTCTGGGGGCCAAGAACACCATGCCGCTTGGTCCGCTGCGGTTTTTCACCCGGCGCAGCTTTGACGTGGTGCGCGGCCTCGACAGCCTGATCTGGGCGATCGTCTTTGTCTCGGTCATCGGTCTTGGACCCTTTGCCGGCATTCTTGCGATTGCGGTCAACGACACCGGCGTTCTGGCAAAGCTGTACGCCGAAGCGATCGAGAATGCCGATGCGGATCAAAGCCGGGGCGTGCGTGCGACCGGCGCCGGACGGTTGCAGGTGATGCGCTTTTCGATCCTGCCGCAGGTCTTGCCGGTGTTTCTGTCCAATACGCTGTATTTCTTCGAATCCAACGTCCGGTCCGCCACCATTCTGGGCGTGGTGGGGGCAGGCGGCATCGGCTTTTATCTGATGGACCGAATCCTGATCAACGCATGGCCGCAGGTGGCGTTCATCATCATTCTCATTCTGATTACCGTCGGGGTGATCGACGCGTTGAGCTACCGCATACGTCGCCGTTTGATTTGACCTGCGGTTTCAGTTGATCCATCCCCACGATATCGCAAGCCAGGATCGGCTCGGGTGCACCCAACAGGTGGCGACGAGCGGTTAACAAGTCCGCCTGATCGACGAAACTTCGGGCGCACGCGGTGCACCCCCTTTTTCTTTTGCGCATGGCAGCGTTAGTCTGAGTAAAAAGAGGGGGGCGCAAATGGCCGATCTGGAACGACGCATCGCGCAGGCACGCGCCGAGCAACCTGCCGATCTGGTGTTGCGCGGCGGGCGCGTACTGGATCTGGTCACCGGCGAGTTGCTGGAGGGCGACGTTGCTATCTGCGGCGACACCGTCGTGGGCACTTGCGACTTTTACGAAGGCCGCGAAACGCTTGATGTAACGGGGTTAATTCTTGTTCCGGGTTTCATAGACACGCATTTGCACATCGAATCCTCGCTGGTGACACCACTTGAATTCGACCGCTGTGTGCTGCCGCGCGGGGTGACCACGGCGATCTGCGATCCGCACGAGATTGCCAATGTCATCGGGGCCGAAGGCATCCGCTATTTCCAGCGCGCCAGCGCGCTGACGCTGATGGATATCAAGGTGCAACTGTCCTCCTGCGTGCCGTCCAGCCATATGGAAACGGCGGGTGCGCGGCTGGGGGCGGATGATCTGGCGGGGTTGATGGGGCACGCCTCGGGGCTGGGTCTGGCGGAATTCATGAATTATCCCGGTGTGTTGTCGCGCGATCCTGATGTGATGGCCAAGCTGGCGCTGTTTGCGGGCGGGCATGTCGACGGGCATTGCCCGCTGCTGTCTGGCCGCGACCTGAACGCCTATGTCGCGGCGGGCATACGGACCGAGCACGAGGCGACAAGCGCCCGTGAAGCAAAGGAAAAACTGCAAAAGGGGATGCGGGTGCTGATCCGCGAAGGCTCGGTTTCCAAGGATCTGCACGCGCTGCAACCGCTGCTGACGGAACGCACCGCGCCCTACATGTGCCTGTGCACCGATGACCGCAATCCGCTGGATATCGCCGAGCATGGCCATCTGGATTACATGATCCGCGAACTGATCCGGTTTGGCACGCCACCGCTGGCCGCCTATCGCGCCGCCAGCCTGTCCGCAGCCGAGGCGTTCGGGTTGAAGGATCGCGGGCTGATCGCGCCGGGACTGCGAGCCGATATCGTTGCGGTGGACAGCCTGGAAGGGTGCCACGCCAAGCACGTGATCTGTGGCGGGCAAGTCGTTGACGATGCAGCTTTTTCGGCGCGGGGTTCAATCGCGCCGGTAGGGCGCGCATCGGTCAAGGCGCCCACGGTCGCGGCGCAGGATTTCCGCGCAAGGGCCAACAAGACCGAGACCGATGTGATCGGCATCCGGCCCGGCCAGATCCTGACAGATCACCTGCACGAGACCATCGAAGTGGTGGATGGCGACAAGCCGCCCGATCCCGCGCGCGATCTGGCGCGCATCGCGGTGATCGAACGCCACGGGATCAACGGGAATATCGCCACCGGGTTCGTGCGCGGCTTCGGGATGCAGGCGGGGGCGATTTCGGCCACGGTCTGCCATGACCATCACAACATCGTCTGCGTCGGGATCGGCTATGACGACATGGCGCTGGCGGCCAACCGGCTGGCCGAGATCGAGGGCGGTTTTGTCGTCGCTTCGGGCGGCAGGATACTGGCGGAACTGCCGCTTCCGGTGGCGGGCCTGATGAGCCTGGAGCCGTTCGAGGTGGTGCGCGACAGCCTGATGGACCTGCGTGCGGCGGCGCGCAGCCTTGGCGTGGTGCTGGAAGAGCCGTTCCTGCAACTGGCCTTTCTGGCGCTGCCGGTGATTCCCGCGCTCAAGATCACCGATCGCGGCTTGGTGGATGTGACCCGGTTCGAGATTATTTCCTAGGGTCTGTTGACGTTTAAGGATTCCCATATCGGCTTCGAAGTGATTCAAGGTTGCCAAATGGGAGGTGACCTTGATCCGC
>NZ_JBHUDD010000006.1:0-909 GCF_042677865.1 Lacimonas salitolerans
GAAGGTTTGAATCTAGGGCTCAGCAAGATGGCCGAAGCGACCAGCACACATGACTACTTCCAACTCTCCCGCTTGTCGCGATGGCATATGGAGAGCGATGCCATCAACCAGGCCCTCGCCATGGTGATTGAGGCACAGGCTCGGCTGCCCATGGCCCAGTTCTGGGGCGGGGGCGTCACCGCGTCCAGTGACGGGCAATTCTTCCCCGCCGCCCGGCAGGGCGAAGCCATGAACCTAATCAACGCGAAATACGGCTCCGAGCCAGGCCTCAAGGCCTATACCCATGTCTCCGACCAGTTCGGCCCCTTTGCCACCCAGAACATTCCGGCCACCGTGAGCGAAGCGCCCTACATCCTGGACGGGCTGCTGATGAACGAGGCCGGGCGGAAGATCTCGGAGCAGTATGCCGACACCGGTGGCTTTACAGACCAGGTCTTTGCCGTGACCGCGCTGCTGTCCTACCGATTCATCCCGCGCATCCGGGATCTGCCGTCAACGCGGCTCTATCTCTTCGATCCCGCCAACGCGCCGAACGAGGTGCGCGGCTTGATCGGCAGCAAGATCCGCGAAGGCGTCATCGTCCAGAACTGGCCGGGCGTCCTGCGTGCCGTGGCCACCATGGCGACGGGCGTCCTGCCGCCCAGTCAGCTGCTCAAGAAGTTCGCCGCCTATCCGCGCCAGCACGAACTGGCCGTGGCGCTCCGCGAAATCGGCCGCATCGAGCGCACGCTGTTCATCATCGAGTGGCTGCTCGACGCCGACATGCAGCGCCGGGCCCAGGTCGGGCTAAACAAGGGCGAGGCGCACCACGCCTTGAAAAACGCCCTGCGCATTGGGCGGCAGGGTGAAATCCGGGATCGCACCACCGAGGGCCAGCACTACCGCATGGCAGGCCTCAACCTGCTCGCG
>NZ_JBHUDD010000007.1:0-13435 GCF_042677865.1 Lacimonas salitolerans
CATTCGCAATGGATGCTGCAGCAGAACGTCTTTTCCCACACCGGCATCGGCGGCTCCTCCGCCACCCAGCGCATGCGCGATGCAGGGTTCGACTTCAGCGGCTCGTGGCGGTCGGCGGAAAACATCGCCGTGCAGAGCGAACGCGGGGCGGCAGGCATCATGGACGACGTGCAGAACCTGCACACGTCGCTGATGAACAGCCCCGGCCACCGGGCCAACATCCTCAACCCGGCGCTGGATTACATCGGCATCGGCATCGAGACGGGCAATTACAGCTTCAGCTCGGGCACCTACANCGGGTGCCGACGACACCCTTGAAGGCGGTGGCGGCAATGACACGATGCTGGGCAAAGGCGGCAACGATCTGCTGCGTGGCGGAGAGGGCCACGATCTGCTGAACGGCGGCTTCGGGTTCGACGTGCTGCATGGCGATGCAGGCAATGACACCCTGATCGGGTTGCAGGGGTACGACACGCTTTATGGCGGGGCAGGCAACGACGTGCTGCGCGGCAATGCCGGCAATGACGTGCTCTATGGTGGCGCCGGGGCCGACCGTCTGGAAGGCGGGATCGGGTTCGACACGATCCATGGCGGCGAGGGCAACGACCTGATCTATGGCGGCAACGGGTTCGACCTGCTGTTCGGTGGCGAGGGCGACGACCGGCTGTTCGGCAACGCGGGCAATGACATGCTGGATGGCGGGGCCGGCAATGACGAGCTGTTTGGCGGGATCGGGGCGGATACCTTCGTGTTTCGGGCGGGGTACGGTCAGGACCGGATCGCCGATTTCCAGCCTGTCGACAGCCTTCATCTGGACGCCGATCTGCTGGGTGGGGGCACGCCTGTGCCCACCGACCTGATCCCGTACGCCGGGCGCACCGCCGATGGCTTCGTGATCCTCGATTTCGGCAATGGCGACACGCTGACCTTCACCGGTGTCACCAACACCGGGGCGATCCTGGACGAGGTCACGTTCATCTGAGGGGCGGTGGATCGGCAGGGCAACCTGCCGATCCTGCTCAACCAGCGCGACAGTTACGGCGTGGATGGGTCTTCACCGTCAGGTGCTGGCGCCGGGGATGTCCGGTCAGGATAGTTCGGCGCGGATAGGTCAGGATTTACGAAAATTTCAGAAACCGGGCTGCAGTTTCAATAGACTTGCGCAAGTTTTTCATGCGATCTGAAAAACATTGATTTTTCACTCGCAAGGGCGCGCTTCATGACGACGTACACGCTGACCGGTCTTTCCATCACCTACAACCAGAACGACGATCCCATCGCGGTGTCCACGGCCACGCTGCAGGTGGTGTTTCCCAATGATCAGGCATTCTTCAACTACAGCTTGATCGAGGTGCGCGGCGACGATTTGCCCGAGGTCGATCTGGGTGGCACCGAGCCGCAAAGCGTGCGCATCAATGGCGCGAATTTCCACGACAGCCCGTTCAACGAGGAATTTCTGGGCGCCCTCACCACCAGCCAGGGCACCCATGTCCTGCTGGATTTCTATCAGGCCAGCACGCGCACCGATTTCATCTTTCAGATCGGAGGTGCGCCGCTGACCCTGCCCACGACCCTGGCCGGGCTTCAGGCGCTGGAAAACAGCATCACCTCCTTCGGCGTCGCCACCGGGCCCTTTGCCCCAGGACAGGATATCCCGTTCTCCAGCCTTCTGGGCGTGCAGATCAGCAATGCGGGTGCGCCGGTGAACATTATCACTGGCGATGCCGACGACAATGCACTCGAAGGCACCTTGGCCAATGACGACATCACCACCGGTGGTGGCAGCGATTATGTCATCGGCTCGATCGGCAATGACACGATCCGCATGGGCGACAATGGCGGCACCGATGGCTATGTCGATCTGGATTACAGCAGCCTGGACCGTGGCATCGCCGTTGTGATCAACGGTCAGAACGGAACCGGCAGCGTGAACAAGGCCGATGCGGGCACCGACACCCTGCTGGGCGTGTCAGCGCCGATGAATGCCGGGTCGCTTGATGGCGGGTTCGGCCTGTTCGGCACAGGGAGCAATGATACGTTCGATCTGAACGTCGGAGCTTCTCAATGGATGCAGGTGCGCGGTGGCCTGGGGGTCGACAGCTATGTGATCAGCGGCGCAGGTCAGGTGCGGCTGCGCTTTGACGGCGGGATCGACGACGTGTCGGTCAACCTTGCCACGGGCCAGGTGCTGAACGACGGCTTCGGCAATGTCGAAACCATCAGTGGCCAGGTTTGGGAGCTTCAGAGCGGGGACGGCAATGACCGGCTGATCGGCAGCGCCGCGAATGAAAGCTTTCTCGCGGGGGGCGGCAACGACACGGTCGATGGCGGCGGCGGGTTCGACCGCATCCGCTATGACCGGTTCGGCTACGAGAATGGCGTGACGGTCGATCTGGGCGCCGGAACGGCCAGCGGCACGTGGTTCGGTGACGCCTTCAACCACACGCTGACCAGCATCGAATGGGTGCGCGGGTCAAGCGGCAATGACACGATCATCGGCAGCAGCGCCGATGAACGCTTTGAAGGTCGCGGCGGCATCGACAGCTTTGTCTACAATGGCGGCAACGACACGATCAGTGACTTCGATTTCACGTCCGAGACCCTGACCGTGGGTCTGCCCCTGACCCAAACCCAGGTTGACGCCGCGCTGACCGCGGCCAGCACCACGGGCCAGGGCGTGCGCGTCGATTTCGGCGCTGGCAATACACTGACCTTCGAGAACGCCAGCGTGGCCAATGTTCAGGGCCTGGCCGGCACCGCCGGTGGCAGCGAGCCTGGCATGGTGATCCCGGGCACCGGCGGCGCGGACGTGCTGAACGGTGGCACGGGGGATGACACGATCAACGCTGGTTTTGGCAATGACACGGTCTTTGGCGGTGATGGCAATGACCAGATCAACGCCGGTTTCGGCTTTGACCTGGTCTATGGCGGCGATGGCAATGATGTCGTTCTTGGCCTGAACGGGTTCGACACGATCCATGGCGATGGCGGCAATGACACGCTGTCCGGCAATGCGGGCAACGACGTGCTCTATGGTGGTGACGGCGACGATCTGCTGAACGGCGGCATCGGGTTCGACGAGCTGCATGGCGATGCGGGCAACGACAGCCTGATCGGGTTGCAGGGCTTTGACACGCTTTATGGCGGCGACGGCGACGACACGCTGCAGGGCAACGACGGCAATGACGAGCTCTATGGCGGGACGGGTGCCGATCGGCTGGAAGGCGGGATCGGGGCTGACACGCTGCATGGCGACGAGGGCAACGATTTCCTCTTTGGCGGCAATGGCGGTGATCTGCTGTTCGGTGGCGATGGCGACGACCGGCTCTATGGCAATGCAGGCAACGACACGCTGGACGGCGGGGCCGGGGCGGATGTGCTGTTTGGCGGGATCGGGCGCGATACGTTTGTCTTTGGCGTGGGCTATGGTGCCGACCGGATCGCCGACTTCCAGAACAACATCGACAGCATCCATATCGACGCCGACCTGCTGGGCGGCGGCACGCCGGTGGCGACGGACCTGATCGCCTTTGCCGGACGTACCACCGATGGCTTCCTGATCCTCGATTTCGGCAATGGCGACACGCTGACCTTTACCGGCGTCACCAACACCGGGGCGATCCTGGACGAAGTCACGTTCATCTGATCCGGCTGCGCGGCCCGCACCGAGGGCGGGCCGCGCATGATTTCTCCCCCTTGCCTGATGCCCCTTTGCCCTGCCATGGTGCCGGTGTTTGCGATTGCGCCTGTTTATTCAAAACTGTCAGCCGGTATTTTCCGGATATTTGACCGAACTGCATAAGGAGTACCCATGCTTCCCGACTTCCCCGAGATCACTTCGACCGAAGATTTCACCGCCTGGACCAGGCTTTTGTCCTCGGCTGCGGCCTTCACCAGTGATACCGACCTGCTCGCGGTGCTGGGATCGAACCCCGAGAGCATCACCGTGGGGCAATACCTGGACCTGCTGGATGCGGCCGAAGCGTCCTTGCTGGCGACCGATTTCGGCTTTCTGACTCAATCCATAACGACCTATGAGTCGCTGCTGCGCCAGAACCTGCCTCAGGATACGCTGCCGGATGGAACCACAATCGACGAGATCATCGATGCCGCGCTGGGGTTCCTGCGCGATCTGGCGGGAGGGGATTTTTCGTTCCTGACCGGCAGCTTCGACACGATCCGCGAGTTGCTCGAGGATGTGCCGCGTGACACCGTGCTGATCGACGGCCTGACCGGGGACATCGGTGGTGGTGGCGGTGGTGGCGAAGGTCCCGACCTGTCGGACCTGTTCGATCTGCCTGCGCTGCCCGATCTGCCGAATTTCGGCTGGGTTTCGGGGGATCCGCATCTGCAGACGCTGGATGGCGTGGGCTATGATTTCCAGGCTGCGGGCGAATTCGTGCTGCTGCAATCGGCGGATGCGGGTGATTTCATGCTGCAGGCGCGCATGGTGCCGGTGGGCACCGATGTCAGCGTCAATCAGGCGATCGCCACCAATCTGGACGGCACGGCGGTGATGGTCGATGCCAATGATGCGACACCGCTGCATATCGACGGCACCGCCACGGCGCTGGCCGACGGGGAGTCCGTGGCGGTGGGCAATGGCCGGGTGTTCCGCAATGGCGACACCTATGTCATCGCCTATCCCGGGGCCGACGGCGTGGTGAACGACGGCGATTCACAGGTGCTGATCCGTGTTCACGACGGACGTCTGGATCTGGATGTGCGCCTGAACGACGAGCTGATGGGCACGCTTGAGGGGCTGTTGGGCGATGGCGACGGCAACGCGGCCAATGATATCGCGCTGGCAGACGGCACGGTGCTGGCGCGCCCGCTGACATTTGCCGAACTCTACGGGGCGTATCGCGACGACTGGCGCGTCGACAACCTGAACCAGAGCCTGTTCACCTATGATGCGGGCGAAAGCCTGGCGGGGTTTTATGACGCGTCCTTCCCCGGCGCGCTGGTCTCGCTTGATACGCTGGACCCCGGTGTGCGTGCGGCGGCCGAGGCCGCGGCTCAGGACGCGGGGCTGGTGCCGGGTACTCAGACGTATGAGAACGCGGTGCTGGATTTCGCGCTGACCAATGATGAGAGCTTTATCACTTCCGCCCTGCAGACCCCGCTGTCGGTGATCGGCACGGTGCGGGCCGACGTCCTGACCGGGGGGCGGGTGCCGATGTGATCTACGGGATTGGCGGCAATGACACCATCGATGCGGGTGCCGGCAATGACGTGATCTTTGGCGGTCCGGGCAGCACCGAGATTGAGGCAGGCGCGGGCGATGACCGCGTCAATGCGGGTTTCGGCTATGACCTGGTGTATGGCGGCGATGGCCATGATGTCGTGCGCGGCCTGAACGGGTTCGACACGGTGTACGGCGGCGATGGCGATGACACGTTGTTTGGCAATGCGGGCAACGACGTGCTGCATGGCGATGATAGCGATGATCTGCTGAACGGCGGGATCGGGTTCGACAGCCTGATGGGCGGTGCCGGCAATGACAGCCTGATGGGTCTGCAAGGTTTCGACACGCTGCGCGGCGGTCAGGGCCGTGACACGCTCGAAGGCAACGAGGGCAACGATCTGCTGTATGGCGGGGCAGGGGCCGACCGGCTGGAAGGCGGCATCGGGTTCGATACGCTGCATGGCGACGAAGGCAACGATCTGCTGTTTGGCGGCAACGGGTTCGACCTGCTGTTCGGTGGCGATGGCGATGACCGGCTTGAGGGCAACGCTGGCAATGACACGCTGGACGGTGGTGCGGGCAATGACGTGCTGCGCGGTGGCCTTGGTGCGGACACCTTCGTGTTTGGCGCAGGGGCGGATCGCATCGTCGATTTCCAGCCTGTCGATACGGTCGAGATCGCCGGCTCGCTGCTGGGCGGGGCCACCGATGTCAGCGGCTTTGCCGGGGTCAATGCCGATGGCTTCGTGGTGTTGGATTTCGGCGGCGGCAACAGCCTGACCTTTACCGGGATCACGGATTTTGCCACGATCCAAGACGATATCCTGATCGTCTGACAATCCGGTGCCGGGCGGGCCCGACCGGTCCGGCACCCAACGGCCATGGCCGGCCCGGTTTTATCAGGATGACAGCGTGCCTGTGCGTTGCTATCCCAAGGCCGACATGTTTTCCGACCAACAGGATTTGACCCATGCAGATAGAGCAGACCGCGCTGCCCGGTGTCGTGCTGATCACGCCCCCGCGTTTCGGCGATCATCGTGGCTTTTTCTCTGAAAGCTACAACCGCGCGAAACTGGCCGATCAGGGCATCGATCTCGACTTCGTGCAGGACAACCATTCGCTGTCGTCCACCGTGGGCACGGTGCGGGGCCTGCATTTCCAGGCCCCGCCGCATGCGCAGGACAAGCTGGTGCGCTGCGGGCGCGGGGCGCTGTTCGATGTGGCGGTGGACATCCGCCGTGGCAGCCCGACCTATGGGCAGTGGGTGGGGTACGAGCTGAGTTTTCAGAACGGGCGGCAGTTGCTGGTGCCTGCGGGGTTCGCCCATGGTTTCATGACGCTGATGCCCGAGACCGAGATCATCTACAAATGCTCGGATTATTACGCGCCCGAAACCGAGGGCGCGCTGCGCTGGGACGACGCGGAGATCGGCATCGACTGGCCCCTGGCCGGGATCGAGGCGGTGATTTCCGACAAGGATGCCGCCGCCCCCGGCATCGCGGGCTTTGACAGCCCGTTTGCCTGGGAGGGCGCGCAATGAAACTGCTGGTCACCGGCGGGGCCGGGTTCATCGGCTCGGCCGTGGTGCGGCGCGCCATTGCCGACGGGCACTCAGTGGTCAATCTCGATGCGCTGACCTATGCCGCCTGTCTGGACAACGTGGCCAGCGTTGCCGACAGCCCGGCCTATGCGTTCGAGCATGTGGACATCCGCGACCGCGCCGCGCTCGACCGGGTGTTTGCCGCGCATGATCCCGACGCGGTGATGCATCTGGCGGCGGAATCCCATGTCGACCGGTCGATCGACGGGCCCGGCACCTTTGTCGAGACCAACGTGATGGGCACGTTTCACATGCTGGAAGCCGCGCGCGCGTACTGGACTCGCGCAGGCCGCCCCGAGGCGTTCCGGTTTCACCATATCTCGACCGACGAGGTCTTTGGCAGCCTGCCCGCCGATCCGGCGGTGCAGTTCACTGAAACCACGCCCTACGATCCGCGCAGCCCCTATTCGGCTTCCAAGGCATCCAGCGACCATCTGGTGCGCGCCTGGGCCGAGACCTATGGGTTGCCGGTGGTGCTGACCAATTGCTCGAACAATTACGGCCCCTTCCATTTCCCCGAAAAGCTGGTGCCGGTGATCATCCTGAACGCGCTGGCGGGCAAGCCGCTGCCGATCTATGGCGATGGCAGCAACGTGCGCGACTGGCTCTATGTCGAGGATCACGCCGAGGCGCTGCTGCTGGTGGTGCAGCAGGGCGCGGTGGGCCGCAGCTACAACATCGGGGGCGAGAACGAGCGCAGCAACCTGAAGCTGGTGCAGACGCTCTGCGCCATTCTGGATGACAAGCGGCCCAAGCAGGGCGGCTCCTACGCCGATCAGATCACCTTCGTCACCGACCGCCCGGGGCATGATGCGCGCTACGCCATCGACCCCAGCCGCATCCGCGAGGAACTGGGCTGGCGCCCTTCGGTCACGGTCGAGGAAGGGCTGGCGCGCACCGTGCAATGGTACCTCGACAACGAGGACTGGTGGCGCGCGCTGCAATCGCGCGACGGCGTGGGCAAACGTCTGGGCACGGGGTAGGGGGTGATGGCGCGTCTGTTCCTGCACGCAGGTCCGCACAAGACCGGCACCACGTCGTTCCAGATGGCGCTGTGGGAGCGGCGCGGCCAGCAGGATCTGGCGGTCTATGTCGAGGCCGCGTCGCGCAAGAACCCGGTCAATGCCGCGCGGTTCGCCAATGCCTTTACCCGCCCCGGCCTGATGACGATGCCGCGGCTCAAGGGGCAGGTGCCCGCCCCCGATGCGCCCCTGCGCGCTGCGATGCGGGCCGCACTGGCCGCGCAGGCCCCGGCGCGGGGTGACATGGTGATCTCGTCCGAGGCCTTCAGCCATCTGCGCGGCACGCGCGAGGCTGCCGCCCTGCGCGCGGCGCTTGCGCCCTTTGACAGCGTCATCCCCATCCTCGTGCGCCGCAATCCCGCCGACTGGCGGGCCGCGCGGCAGGATCAGTTGCGCAAGACCGGGGTGTGGGAGACGATGACAGCCCTGCCGCAGGGGCGGTCGTCGGATGGCCCGTGGTATTACGACTGGCAGGCGCTGTGTGATTTCTGGGCCGGGTTCGGTGCGGTGCGGATGGTCGATTACGACGCGGCGCTGGCCTGCGATGGCTCTGTCCTGCCGGCGCTGGCCCGGGCGCTGGACCGGCCCGGCCTGTTTGACGGGCTGGAAGATCTGTGGCTCAACCGCCGGGGCGAGCAGTGGGCACGCGCCGATCTGGCCGGGCAGATACCGCCACGGGACAGCGCGCAGGACACGGGGCAGAACAGGACGCAGGCAACACGGCCGGGAAAGGGCATGGCATGAGCGAGACGCCGCAACATCTGGACCGGCTGTTTTTGTCGGTGGGCGCGATGAAGGCGGGCACCACATGGCTGCATCGCCAACTGGCCGGCCATCCGGGCATCCATTTCAGCCCCGAGAAAGAGATCCACTATTTTGCCGACCCCAAGGGGCGCAGCTACATGTCGCTGGCCGGGCGGCTGGACCGCTATCAGCGCGTGGTGCGCAACCTGACGCCCGAGCGGCTCAACCCTCATGTGCAGCGCAACCTGGCCTGGTATGCGGATCGCTATCTGGCACCGCGGGTCGATGACGCCTGGTATCGCGGCCTGTTCGATATGCGCCCGCCGCGCAAGTCCGATACTGCTTGGGCCGCGGATTTCTCGAACCTCTACGCGGTGCTGGACGATGCGGGCTGGGATCATGTGGCCCGTATCGCGCACCAGGTGCGCGCGATCTATACCATGCGTCATCCATCCGAGCGGTTGTGGTCGAACCTGAAATTCTCGTATGAATTCTCGGGGCGCATGGCCGAGCTCGAGTATCTGGACGAGGCCACGATCGCCAAATATTTCGACGATGCCGCCGTACTGGCCCATGCCGATTACGCAGGCACCGTGGCGGGTCTGTGTGCGCGGCTGGGGACGGATGCGGCATTCTTTTTCTTCGAGGATGTGCGTGCTCGCCCGCTGGAAACGCTGCGCAGGATCGAGGGTTTTCTGGACCTGCCCGAGCACCAGTATCGCCAGGATGCGCTGGAGGCACGGATCAACCCGTCGCGCGAGATGGGTGTGCCTGCGGCCTTTGCCGAGCGGGCCGAATTGATCCGCGTGGAGCAGGTGGCGCGGCTGGGCGATCTGGGGCTGCAGGTGCCGCAAAGCTGGCACATCCCGTTGGGAGAATAAGGGGGACGTGATGAAGATACTGGTATTCGGACGCACGGGGCAGGTGGCCACCGAGCTGCAGGCCCAGGCCGAGGTGACGGCGCTTTCGCGCGATCAGGCCGACCTGACCGATCCGGCCGCCTGTGCTGCGGCCATCGCCGACCACGCGCCCGACGTGGTGATCAACGCCGCGGCCTGGACGGCGGTGGACCGCGCCGAGGAGGACGAGGCGCAGGCCACGGTGATCAATGGCGACGCACCTGGCGCCATGGCGCGGGAATGCGCCGCGCGGGCCATCCCTCTGGTGCATATCTCGACCGATTACGTGTTTGCCGGGGATGGTCAGACAGCCTGGACGCCCGACGATCCCACCGGCCCGCTGGGGGCCTATGGCCGGTCCAAGCTGGCAGGCGAGCGCGCGATCGCCGAGGCCGGCGGGCAATGGGCGGTCCTGCGCACATCATGGGTGTTCTCGGCCCATGGCAACAACTTTTTGAAAACCATGCTGCGCCTGTCGGAGACCCGCGATGCTTTGAGCATCGTCGAGGATCAGATCGGTGGGCCGACCCCTGCCGACAGGATCGCCGAGGCCTGTCTGGTAATGGCCCGCGCCATGGTGGATGACCGCAACAAGGGCGGGATGCATCACTTTGCGGGCGCGCCCGACACAAGCTGGAAAGGCTTTGCCGAAGAGATATTCACCCGCGCGGGGCGCGAGGTGGCGGTGAGCGGCATCGCTACGGCAGCGTATCCCACGCCCGCGCAACGTCCACTGAATTCGCGCATGGACTGCTCCGCCCTCAAGGCGCAGTTCGGCATCGACCGTCCCGACTGGCGCGGTGGTATCGACCGCGCGCTGGCGGCACTTCGGACCCGATCCTGATTATTGAACCTGAAAGGCATTGTTAAATGACGATACACACTGGGACCACACGCAAGGGCATCATTCTGGCCGGCGGCTCGGGCACGCGGCTGTATCCGATCACCATGGGTGTGTCGAAGCAGTTGCTGCCGATCTATGACAAGCCGATGATCTATTACCCGCTGTCGGTGCTGATGCTGGCGGGCATCCGCGAGATCGCCATCATCACCACGCCGCATGATCAGGCGCAGTTCCAGCGTACTCTGGGGGATGGCAGCCAATGGGGCCTGAACCTGACCTGGATCGAACAGCCCAGCCCCGACGGTCTGGCGCAGGCCTATATCCTGGCCGAGGATTTCCTGGCCGGCAGCCCGTCGGCCATGGTGCTGGGCGACAACATCTTTTTCGGTCATGGCCTGCCGCAAATGCTGGCCACGGCCGATGCAAGAGAGGCGGGCGGTACGGTGTTCGGCTATCACGTGGCCGATCCCGAACGATACGGTGTCGTAGGGTTTGATGCGGCGGGGGCGGCAACGCAGATCATCGAAAAGCCCGAGGTGCCGCCGTCGAACTATGCGGTGACCGGCCTTTACTTTCTGGATGGCAGCGCGCCGGACCGTGCCCGCGCGGTCAAGCCGTCGGCCCGGGGCGAGCTTGAGATCACCACGCTGCTGGAATCCTACCTGCATGAGGGCACGCTGAGCGTCGAGCGGATGGGCCGCGGCTATGCCTGGCTGGACACCGGCACCCATGAAAGCCTGCTGGATGCGGGCAATTTCGTGCGCACGCTGGAAAAGCGCCAGGGCATGCAGACCGGCAGCCCCGACGAGATCGCCTTTGGCAATGGCTGGATCGATGCCGAGGCCCTGCGGACCCGCGCCGCGCAATTTGCCAAGAACGACTACGGGCGGTATCTGCAGGGCTTGCTCAAGGGGTGAGCGGATCAGAAGATGAAATCGAGCGCGCCCAGATCAGCAAGATTGACGTTGTTGAGCTGGATGAAATCGCCTGTTCCATCCTCGATGATCACGCGATTGCCCACCTGCGTCATGTGGTTGTTGAAAAGATCGGCCCAGTTCGTGATGGCCGAAACCCCCGACAGGTCGATCTTTTCGCGATTGTCCAGCGCATCGAAGTCGGTGATCGTGTCCTGACCGAACCCGTCGGCAAAGACGAAGGTATCGGCTTGGTTGCCGCCTGTCAGCCGGTCATTGCCCGCGCCGCCTTCCAGTACATCGACACCGTCCTGGCCGAACAGAGTGTCGTCACCGGCCCCGCCCAGCAGCGTGTCGGCGCTGAAGCCGCCCAGCAGGCGGTCGTTGCCATCGCCGCCATCCAGGTAATCGAACCCGTTGCCGCCGTTCAGCGTGTCGTTGCCATCGCCGCCATAGAGGTGGTCGTCCTGGCCGCCGCCGTTGATGACGTCGTCGCCCGCACCGCCATAGAGCGTGTCCAGCCCGGCCATGCCGTTGATCGTGTCGTCGTCGGCCCCGCCATAGGCCAGATCCGCCCCGCCCCGCAGGATCAGCAGGTCGTTGCCCGCATCGCCATGGACCGTGTCGCCGCCATTGCCGGAATCCAGCGTGTCATGGCCCAGCCCGCCGTAAACCAGGTCGGAGGCTCCGCCCGCGTCGATGCTGTCATCGCCGTCACCGCCGTCGATCGTGTCACCCCCGCGCCCGCCGTAGATGATGTCGTCGCCCGTGCCGCCCTCCAGCACGTCGCGGCCATTGCCGCCGTCCAGCGTGTCTTTGCCATCGCTGCCATAGATCACGTCATCGCCATTGCCGCCGTAAAGCAGGTTGTCGCCATCGGCCACCGCCCCGTTGCCCTCGCCGCCAAAGATCGTGTCATTGCCCACGCCGCCATAGATCGTGTCCGAGCCGTCATATCCCCAGATCCGATCAGCACCGCCCCCGCCATACAGCAGGTTCTGGCCGCCCTCACCCGAGATCCGGTCGTCGCCGTCGTCGCCATGGATCGTGTCGTTGCCATCCGCATTGCCGCGCAGCGAGTCGTTGCCCCGACCGCCGAACAGCAGGTTGTCGCCGCCGTCACCGATAAGCGTATCATCGCCGTCGTCGCCATGAATCGTGTCGTTGCCCTCGCCGCCATAGACGATGTCCGCGCCGTCACCACCATGGATCTCGTCGGTGCCATCCCCGCCCCACAGGGTGTCATCGTTGGCGCCGCCAAAGATCTGGTCATTGCCCTCGCCGCCGCGCAGGTCATTGCGGGCCGCACCCGAGCCGATGATCGTATCGGCGCCACCTGTCCCGTCGATGCGGATCGCGTGCCCGTCCAGCGAACTGCCCGCCAGAAAGGCTGCGTCGGGCTGAAAACCGGCGGCGGAGAACAGCCCCGGCGCGGTCATGAAGATCCGCACCGAATTGTCGGCGGATAGGGCATTGATGCCGGCGGTCGCGCCTTGCAGCACCAGATCCTCGGCCAGACCGCCGGGGCCGAACTGGGTGTCGTTGAGCTGGATGAACTGCACCGTGCTTGACGGATCGAAGCGGAGCGCCTCGATCGACTGCAGGGTGGCATCGCGCAGATCGTGGGTCGCGCCGCCGCCGGCACTGACGGGCGCGACAAGCTCCAGCGTGTCGAAGCCTGTGCCGCCGTCGATGGTGGCCGCGCCGACCGCCCCGGCCATGCGCAGCAGGTCGTCGCCGTCGCCGCCATACATCGCGGACGCACGGCCGGTGGCGCGTTCGCCGAAGTTGAACAGCACATCGTCGCCGAAGCCGCCACGGATGACGTCGCTGGCCTCGGACCCGGTGATCGTGTCGTTGCCGGTGCTGCCGATCAGGGACAGAAATTGACTGGGGTTGCTGTCGGTCTGCCAGGTTGGGACATCCATGATGAAATCGGCGGCCGAGAAACTGTCCGCCCCGGCCAGAAAGATTTCGAATATCTTGGTGCCATTACCGGCGGAAACCCACAAGTCGGTGGCGAGTCCCCCGGCCCCGAACTGGCTGGCGTTGAAGGTCGAAACCTGACTGCCGGTGGATTCGAAAGTCAGGACCTCGATGGATAAAATCGTGGCCCCGCGGTAATCGGCATTCTGTGCGGATGTGAATCGGCATGCAAAAGTGACCCACTTGGGTGGGTTATGATCATCTAAAACTGACCCACCTGCATTGTTAACATCCGTGC